>CASFML010000163.1 GCA_949295795.1 uncultured Gammaproteobacteria bacterium
AGGCGAATATGCTTCACTCATGGCTTTGCAACAAGAAGCTTTAGGCAAGCGTGAACATAGCTTGTTGCAATGGTTTAAAGAACATAATTTAACAGAGCAACCCCGATTAGCGCAGCTATTGCAAGTTGAAAAAGGCTGGGAACGTGCCGTAGAGCTTGCTTTAAATCAACATATTCAAGCAGTATGTTTTACAGACCGAGATTCTTTAGACGATTTCCTAAATAATCCCCCACCCAACACCGTCAGTTTAATGACAAAATCAATGCCTTGTGAGCATTTTGCATCGACCTTTCAGAATCAATTAGCGCTAATGCCTATCAGTAGCAAATTTACTGCACCCTGGTCACTTGAACACTTATTAGCAGGGGTCTATGTCGCAGAAAGTATGGCTGAAGCCATGCAGCATACCAAGCAATTAAAAAGTTATGAATCCATCATTACGCGCGAAGGGTTTTGTTTAGGGAATCATTGGATTCGGTTAACCGCACAGGCTGATCATAAAGCAGGCTTATTGCAACGCGAACGTGAAATAACTCAACTCCAAAAAACCCAACAAGATCTTCAAGAGCAACTTGATAAAAAACAAATACACGCTCAGCACACTCAAAAACAGCTCAAAGAGCTTGAAGATTCTCAAGCATTACAACAAAAACATCATGCAGAATTAATCGCACAACAAGCCGATTTAAATGCACGTCAAACAGTACAACAGGCGCGATTAAATCAAGCGAAACAACGTATTCAAGCGATACAACAAGAATTACAAGAAATTAAGCAGACAGAAGAAACAACCCAAACTAAATTACAACAAATCTGTGAAGAGCAAAAAATAGCGGATATTCAACTACAGGAAATAGAGAAGCAAAAACTTGCACACTTGGGAAATAAAGAAACGTTACAGAATCAACTTAATGAATCAGTACATAGCGCTAAAGCCTATGAAACTGAACTTCATCAACTTGAGTTACGTTTACAAGCAACACATCATCAATTAAAAGCCGAACTTAACACTTTATCCAACCTAAAACAGCAACAGATACATTTAGAACAACGTCTTAACCAATTGCATAGTCTGCTCGACGGCGCAG
Organism: uncultured Gammaproteobacteria bacterium; assembly: GCA_949295795.1. Lineage (GTDB taxonomy): Bacteria > Pseudomonadota > Gammaproteobacteria > Diplorickettsiales > Diplorickettsiaceae > Aquirickettsiella. Next base: position 1,089 of record CASFML010000163.1, read on the forward strand.
AAAATCCAATAAGCTCACTTGAGCAACAACTCAATCATTCTATCGATAAACGAAACAAATTAGGTTCACAACTTAAAGAAAGCCAAACGCAATTAGAAGCCATCGACAATCGCATTGCCTACGCCGAAGACCAATTGCAAGCTTTGGAAACTCACCTTAACCTAGATCGTGACACCTTAGAACAACAACGATTACAATCTCAAGAATTACGTGTACGTGCTAAAACCTTGGAAGAACAATTACAAGAACAAGGTTATGAACTAGAAAAACTTTTATCAGAAATCCCCTCTGAGCAACTTGATATCGCTGAATGTGAAGCACAACTTACTAAAATAACTCAACGTATTGAGCAAATTGGCGCAGTTAATTTAGCCGCTTTAGAAGAACAGCAAATAGTTTCAGAACGTGAAAAATATTTAGAAGCTCAATATAAAGACTTAACCACCGCCTTAGAAATGTTACAAACAGCCATTGAAAAAATGGATAAAGAAACGCGTAATCGTTTTAAAGAAACCTTTGATAAGGTCAATCAGAATTTTACTACATTATTTCCAAGACTATTTTCTGGCGGAGTCGCTTCTCTACAAATACAATAACCAGATTTAATGAATAGTGGTATTTGCATCATGGCGCAACCACCAGGAAAACGGAAAAGCACAATACATATTCTTTCAGGAGGAGAAAAAGCATTAACTGCAACAGCTTTAGTTTTTTCATTTTTCCAGTTAAATCCCGCTCCTTTTTGTATGCTAGATGAAGTAGATGCTCCACTCGATGACACCAACGTTCTGAGGTTTTGTAAGTTAGTAAAAGAGATGTCGAATGAAGTCCAATTTATCTTTATTAGTCATAATAAAGTAGCAATTGAAATGGCCCAACATTTAGCAGGTGTGACTATGCATGAACCTGGTGTATCACGAATGGTGGCTGTGGATCTAGAAAAAGCCATCGCTATGGCCGAGGAGCCCCGATAATGGACATTGACTACTTACTCATTATTTTACCTAGTATTATTTTTCTTGGAGTTTTTGGTTTAATACTTATTATTTGGCACGGAAATTTCCGAAGTAAAAAAGAAAAAATAAATTTAAATACCGATGATTCCTTAACAAAACCTCCTTCTAAAGAACCCACATCGCGACTCGAACCTACTTTAACCCAATCCGATCCGGAAGAAACTCCAAACCATGGTCACTCTGCAACTCAATATGACATTGATAATTATATTATCTTACAATTAATGGCTCCTTTACAAAGACCTTTTCAAGGATATGAACTCATCCAAACACTAACAAGTGTTGGTTTTCATTATGGCAAAATGAATATTTTTCATTTTTATGCTGATCCTCTAAACAAAAAAGATCTTTTGTTTAGCCTCGCCTCTGCTATCGAGCCTGGAACATTTGATTTAGATAATATTGGAGAGATAGTTTGCCCTGGATTATGTTTATTTATGTCAATTCATCAAGTTAAATCCGTAACGACAGCCTTTGATTTAATGTGGGACACAATACAAACCGTTGCCCAAGATCTAGGTGGTGTACTTTGTGATAAGCAGTTACAACCGATTAATGATCTTAACGCTTATTACAATCAAGCAATAAATCGTTTGGAAACGCATCGCGAGAATGAAACAACGGGAGTGTATTAACAATAAGAATTGGGATGAGTTAAGCGAAAATTTAATTTCGAAGAGTCTATCATTATAAAATTTTATGCGTATGCCTAAATTATCGAATACCCTTATAAAAAAAATCGCTGAACTTAAAAAGAAAATTAACGAGCACAATTATCGTTATCATATTCTCGATGAACCTTTAATTAGTGATGCCCACTACGACAAACTTTTTCGAGAATTAGAAGATCTCGAAAAACAATATCCCGAGCTTATTAGCCATGATTCCCCTACTCAACGTGTAGGCAGCACCCCATTAACCTCATTCCAGCAAGTCCAACATGCTGTCCCCATGCTTTCTTTGGAAAATGCCTTTTCTGATAAGGAGGTATTTGCCTTTAATAAGCGTATACAAGAACGGTTACACACTGAAAAAGAAATAGAATATGCGTGTGAGCCCAAATTAGATGGTGTTGCAGTCAGTTTAATCTACCATAAAGGACGATTAATGCGCGCCGCAACGCGAGGTGATGGTACTACCGGAGAAGATATTACTTTAAATATCCGTACCATTTTGAGTATTCCCTTACAACTACGAGGTTCAGATTACCCTACTGATTTAGAAGTGCGTGGAGAAGTGTACATTCCCAAAAAGGCTTTTCAGCAACTTAACGATAGATTGAAAGAAGCCGGTGAGAAAACCTTTGTTAATCCACGCAATGCAGCAGCAGGCAGTTTACGTCAATTGAATCCCAAAATAACTGCTCAACGATCCTTAGCTTTTTTTACACACAGTGTCGGTCAAATTAAAGATGGAAAATTAGCATCTACGCATACGGCTATTTTAAATCAATTTAAACAATGGGGTTTACCGCGTTGCCCGCAAACTCAAGCAGCCAAGAATATCTTAGCTTGCTTAGCCTATTACCAGAAAATTGAACAACAACGGACCACACTTCCCTATGATATTGATGGCGTGGTCTATAAAGTAAACTCTATCACCTTACAACAACAGCTTGGTTTTGTATCGCGTGCACCTCGTTGGGCTCTTGCGCATAAATTTCCTGCACAAGAAGAATTTACTCAAGTTTTAGCGATTGAATTTCAAGTAGGCCGAACCGGAGCCTTAACGCCCGTTGCAAGATTACAACCTGTTTTTGTGGGTGGAGCTACAATTAGCAATGCCACTTTACATAATATGGACGAAGTAAAACGTAAAGACATCCGCGTAGGAGATACTGTAATTATCCGTAGAGCAGGGGATGTTATTCCAGAAGTCGTGAGTGTCATTAAAGAAAAAAGACCTCTCAACACCCATCCTTTAAAGCTTCCTAAGCATTGCCCCATTTGTGGTTCAGATATCATTAAAATTGAAACCGAGTCCGCTGCTCGATGCAGCGGTGCACTGTTTTGTCCAGCACAACGTAAAGAAGCTATTAAACATTTTGCCTCTCGCAAAGCCATGAATATTGAAGGTTTAGGCAATAAATTGGTTGAACAATTAGTCGATAATCATTTGATTAAAGATATATCCGGTTTATATCATTTAACACCTGGACAATTAGCCGAGCTGGAACATCTAGGTGAGAAATCTGCACTGAAATTATGTAATGCCATCCATGCCAGTAAAAAAACCAGTTTAACCCGGTTTTTATATGGATTAGGAATACGCGATGTGGGGATAACAACTGCTTTAAATCTGACCCAACATTTTCAAGACCTAAAATCTATTATGCAAGCCGACGAAGAATCCTTACAAAGTATCCCTGATATTGGCCCCATCGTTGCGGCTCATATTAAAAAGTTCTTTAGAGAACCTCACAACCTAGAATTTATCAAAAATCTATTAGCCGCTGGAATCAGCTGGCCAAACCCTATCGCTATTAAGCCAAAACACCCCTCCCTCTTAGTCGGAAAAAGTTTCGTTTTAACAGGCAGCTTATCTGAATTAAGTCGCGAACAAGCCACCCACATCCTCCAAGAACTTGGCGCAAAGGTCAGTTCTAGTGTAAGCAAAAAAACCGATTATCTCATTGTGG
>CASFML010000164.1 GCA_949295795.1 uncultured Gammaproteobacteria bacterium
ACTGTAATTGGATGTGTGATAAAGCATTGGCTAATTGTTGTTTCTGTAAATTCTCTTGTTCATTGTTTTTTAAAAAATGATTTTGAATAAAGTGTTGAACTAAATTTTGGCCAGTAGCCAACCCTATCCCTAAGGGATTAGCCTGCTCGGCAGATAAAATGGGGAATTGTTGAACGGGTATCGCCATTATGTTTTTCTATTTTTTTTATAAAAATCCACCTGCCAATCCCAATAGCATTCCTAATAATTGTTGATTGGATTGGTTTTGATTGGCAGCAGTGGAATACGCTAAATTGCCTTGTGACATTAATGCATTACTTAAGTTTTCGCCTAAATTATTAGAAGCACCAAAACCCATGTTATAAATGTTTTGTTTACCCATTAAACCTTGTCCATATAAACCTAAAACATGGCTTAAGTAGCTATTGAAATCTTGATTGACCAATTGACTGGCGGATTGCTGTGCTTGTTGTTGCTGCATAGGGCTCCCTAACATCCCTTTAGCCGCAGCCGCTCGATTACCTGCATTCAGTGTTTGATTCAATTGAAATTGATAGCCTGGAGATTCGTGGTAGCCTTGTCCGAGTTTATTTAAAAAATTACCTGGATCATTGAGTAAATGATCGTATTGCTCTTGCAGTTGCGGATAAACCGCATTACCCCTGTCAACATAAGGTTTTAAATACTGCTTTAAGATATCCGGTATTTGGTTGTAATAACTACTCGCTTGATTAGCGGAATCATTACCACCCCATAAAAAGTTTCCAATATCACCAAAAACACTCATATCTTAATCCAATTGAATAACTTTAAATTGACCCTTAACATTGCCTTTAAATTGCTGAGTATTCGCATCATAAATTAACGTACCCGTTTTATTAGGTTGATTTAATTGCGTAATGATAGAAGTGGGTTTTAAAGGCAACTGAAAACCTTCATCTGATAAATGGGTTTGTAGCAAGCTGGTGAGTTGTTGGAACCATAAACTCCAAGCGGCTGTCCATTGTCCTTGTTCATTAATCGGTTTCTCCTGCGGTAAACTCGGAATCATCATGTAATACTCAAGAGCCCATTGCTCACCACAAACCGATCCGGGCCCCAGAAACGACATTGTAAGGTGAGATCATTAGCGCGTCCCAACTGCCACCAACTCAAATGATTCTGTCGATGGGCTAAAGGGTTTAGATTTTTAGATAGAGTCGAACTAAAGCTGATTCCTCCATCTTTGGATAAGGATAAATCCACGCGTTGTACTGTTTGGCTATGGCCTTGTTCAATGTTAAGTGACAATCGTTGTATCGTAAAAAAGCCATTATCTGCAGAACGAATAGGTGGCGTTATTCTAATTCTTGGAATTTCTTTACCATCCGCTTCGGTATAGCGAGAATTTAATTCATACACATGACCGTCAATAAAGCTAATAAAATAATAGCTGCCATTATAGTAAACGGCCTTTTTTGCAATGTGTGCGTCCATGGCTTCATTGGTCAATGTAAAAAAGTGTTGCGTATTAAAATCATAGGCATACGTTAAGTTATCTTCTGGAAAAGTAATTTGATAAATCAAATGTCCATCTTGTTTGAATAAAAAACCATAGGCATTATTTGGGTTTTTTAACTGGGAAAATTTAAAGTTTATCCCTTCGGTGGAGATTTGCTGAACCGCGCCGCCATTACTTAACATAATGACCGGCCCTGATTTCTCATTACGGCCTAACCAGACAATAAACTCATCACTGGTTGCAATCGTGGCAGGATTTAAACAGCCATAATCAATGTTAAAACTTGAAGCCCGTTGATAGGGAAATAAGTTTAAACCAATATCCGACCAACACTCAGTCACTATCGATCCCATAACAAAGAGCGTATTGCCACGCCCTGGTAAAGGAATCACCGCTAAGGGATTATCTGCTTTGGTTTGAAATTCGCCGACATGACTGCTATCCGCCGGCCAATGCAAACTATTTTCCTCATCACACAGCCTCCATTCGGTATGCTCACTATCGGGTGCTAGGAAACGGCCGTTATGATAGGCAATAAAACCGGGAACAAAGTCTAATTCCGCTTTTTTAAACGTTGAATTACGGACATTAAAAATAAATATATCTTTCTGATCACAGATTGCAATCTCCTCTTTTTCGTTTTCAGCAATTAATACATCTCCTGTAAAGGTTTCTAAACTACCAATACGTTGCGCATATAAGGTTCGACCGATGATATAGACACCATTATCGATGACGGCAATTAAATGATTAAAACGGACACTATTAAATAATCCACGCCCCGATCCTTTTTCAGCAATGGCTAATACCTTTTTATAACCGGCAAAGGGAACTAAAAAATCATCACTCACTAACATATTAAAGGTTTGCTCAGCCGATATTTTGGGATAACGGCCAAAACCATTACCTCCTACCATAACGACAGGAAGTTGTTTCATACTATTCCTGTATTAAACATGGGAATCTTTTCTACATTGAGATCAAGTGGGGATGTATCCAGCAATTTTTTTTCTATTTCTTTTAATTTTCCTTTTGCTGAAAAAGGATGATTATAAAGATCACACAGCGCGTCGGCTAAACCATAACGAAGATAGAGAAGATAATCACGATCATAAAATAGACTTAAATCATCGTTATAATCAACTTCGCTTAAACCAAATTTTCCGATGAGTTTAAGTGAATACGTTTTATCGGGTGCAGGACTCAAAAACAGAAAACTCCCCCCCTTGGTTCTTTCTAAATGATAAAACCGTGGCTTTAAAAATGAAGGATGATCTTGATTAAAATATTCTTTTCTGCCTAATAAGGGTAAAGATTGTAATAAAAAACAACGGGGTTCTGCTTCCCTCAGTATTAAGGTATCTAACGCAATCAAATATTTAACAAACAGTTTTTCCTCATGGGGGATACAGGTGAGGTGTTGAATGTACGTATATGGAATCATTCGAGAATTAGCACTTTGCAACGCTAAAAAATCATTGAGGTGCTCAAGTCCTTCTTTTAATTGATCGCCACTCACTGTTTCTGCCTGTGCTGCAACAATGCCGGATAGATTCCAGGCTTTGGTAATTAATTCTGTGACTGTATAAGGCATATCAGCTTTCCTCATTTATTATTTACACAGGAAACACAATCCTCATGGCATATTCATCAACTAAGGTTGATCCCCAAATCACATCATGTACAAAACCTCGTTGATTTTGACCAAACAACGAACCGTAATACATACGTAGCGAAACGCCGGTATCAGCATCCGCTTGATTAGCAGTCGGATAAGGAACTTCTTCCGGTAAACGCGGCATACCTACATATAAGGCATTGCCACCCACAATTAATCCTGCTCTATGATTAGGTAAGGCTTTGATTTGCATACCTTTGACAATGTTCGTGGTGATATTTTGATGGGCAGTACTTGGGTCAGCGACTAATGCGGGGAAGATATTAATCGTTACATTGCCTTTATCATCGGAAGCAGCATCTTTAACCACACGACACTGTACAGCTTGTGCCGAGGGTTGATGGCCAATGAAGGTTAAGTAACGCAGTTTAAATAAATCTGTATCTTGAAATTGAATGAGATCATTGGCTTTAAAGGCATTGGCTGATTTTTTATCTACGCCACTTAACGTTAATTGCGTGATATTTTTACCACTCGAATCATTGGTGCTTTCTACTGTTAAAACCGTACCGGCATTACCACAATCTCCTGCTAAGTGAATGGGTAATAAATTGGATTGATAAAAAATTGCGCACGTGCAAAATTACCGAGTTCCCAAGAATTTGCCGTTTCTTTATTTCGATCTAAAACAAATTGGCTTAATCCACTGTTTATAATGGAGGGTATCGCCATATCGGGCAAATAGACTTTGGGTGAATCTTGGGTTGCTCCATAATTA
>CASFML010000165.1 GCA_949295795.1 uncultured Gammaproteobacteria bacterium
GTAATTTAGATCGCAAGGTTTCAAAATAGTTATAATCTAAGGGATGGATTAATTTAAGTGCCTTAGCATTCTTTTGGATACAAATGTTAGCGCCAATAGGCACTGAAATACGTTCTTGGCCATCGCAACTTAACCAAGGCGCAGCGGTACTATGCGTATCAACATGGATTACAATACGACTTTTTGCTGAAACGACAATTGGTCTTGCACTTAAGGTATGCGGGAACATAGGAACAAGTACGATAGCATCAAGTTGTGGATATAAAATCGGTCCCCCACCTGATAATGCATAAGCGGTTGATCCGGTCGGTGTGGCTACTATTAAACCATCCGCTTGTTGAGCACAGACGAATTGATCATCAATAATGATAGAAAATTCGATCATACGAGCCACATTGCCTGGCATTAATACCACTTCATTTAATGCAATACCGGCATGTTGTCTCTTGTCTATTTGCATAGTAATCGTAGCGTTTAATAAAAAACGTTTTTCTTCTTGATAATCTCCACTTAATACCTCACCAATCTTTTTTTCTAAATCTTGAGGAAGAATATCCGTGAGAAAACCAAGACGACCACGATTGACACCTAACACGGGCGTATTATGTTTGACGGCACTATGGGCGGCATTGATAAGACTCCCATCTCCACCGACTACAATCAACAAATCCACTTTGTGTGCTAACTGATCGCGTTTGCAAGAAGTAAATTGCCGATCTTTAAAACAATGGGCAGTTTCTTCTTCAACCAATACTTCATACTGATGTGATTGCAAATAATCAAGTACAGCAATGAGTGTATCACTGACATCCTTCATACCTTGCCTGCCGATCAGGCCGATGGTTGTAAAAATTTTGCTCATAGAATTTTCATATATTAAAGATTGGCAATATTATTCACTGCGAAAAGTATATCCTGGTCGAAACTATTGAGGTAGTCAACAAGAAGCCTAGTCGCTTAGTTCTGATAAAATTTTTATCGACTGGATCCAAACCCTTGAATCCAAGCACTCGAGCCTCCATTATTTATAGATGCCTCTATACTAATATAGAGTAGTTATCTATTTCTTTAAAAAAATAGGAGCCTGTCAGAATGGCTGAAAAAGATACATCTAAAAAATCTACTTGGGAAAAACTTAATATTGCAGCAAAGCAAGAGAAGCCTAAGTCTACTCATGAGGAAAAAAATTCCTCTATAGATACAGAAAAGAAAAAACCAGAGCAAGAAAAACAATTACCCCATCCTTCTTACGAAGAGTTAGAAGCTCAGCTTCTCGCCACGGAAAAACAACTTGATGACTCAAAAGGTCAACTTGCTAAACTTGAGGAGCAAAAGATTTATCAACTGGCTGAAATGGATAATATCCAACGTCGTACTAAACGCGACATTGAAAATGCCTATAAATTTTCATTAGAAAAATTTATAAAAGAATTGCTGCCAGTAAAAGATAGTCTAGAAACAGCCCTTGCTCATGCTAAGTCTGAAGAACAAGATGCTGCTTTATCCGGTATCCAGCTCACACTAAAACAATTACACAGCCTATTAGAAAAGAACGGGGTAAAATCGATAGAACCTACTGGCCAGCCCTTTGACTCTCACTTTCATGAAGCGATGCTTGCTGAAGAAAGTAATGAAGCCCCTAATACTATTATAAGAGTACTTCAAAAGGGCTATTTACTTCATGAAAGACTCATGCGACCTGCTTTAGTTGTAGTCGCCAAAGCTAAAGAGAAAACATCATGATCTTATCTTGAAAATTAAACTTACTAACCCAATTTTAGTAGGAGTTGTTAATTTTCAACCAACCAATCATTTTCAACTTTATTGATACTAGTATATAAGCTAATTCGGAGAAATTTATGGCAACGCAACCAAGAAATACCATAATCGGCATCGATTTGGGGACTACAAACTCGTGTATGGCCATTATGGAAGGTGGTAAACCAAAGGTAATCGACAATAAAGAAGGACGACGAACGACTCCTTCCATTGTAAGTTTTGACCATAACGAAATTAAGGTAGGTGAAGTAGCAAAACGTCAATCTGTCACCAAGCCTGCAGAAACGGTTTATGCAGTAAAACGGTTAATTGGTCGAAAATACGAAGATGATGCTGTCCAAAAAGATATCAAGATGGTCCCCTATAAAATCGTACCAGCAAAGAATGGTGATGCCTGGGTCGACGTCAATGGTAAGAAGTTATCTCCCCAGGAAGTTTCTGCACAAATTTTAATGAAATTAAAAAGAGATGCTGAAGCTTATTTAGGGTATGAAGTTAAAGAAGCCGTTATAACGGTACCTGCCTATTTTAACGACTCACAGCGTCAAGCTACCAAGGATGCAGGCCGTATTGCAGGTCTAGAAGTTAAGCGAATAATCAATGAACCTACTGCTGCGGCACTTGCTTATGGATTAGACAAAAAACGTGGCGATTCAAAGATAGCTGTTTATGACTTAGGCGGTGGAACTTTCGATATATCCATTATTGAAATTGCTGAAATCGATGGCGAACATCAATTCGAAGTACTTGCTACCAACGGTGACACTTTTCTTGGAGGTGAAGACTTCGACTTACGTGTTATTAATTATTTAGCCGACGAATTTAAAAAGGATCAAGGTATCGATCTACATAACGATCCTCTTGCTTTACAGCGCTTAAAAGAAGCCGCTGAAAAAGCCAAGATTGAACTCTCTTCCGCACAAGAAACAGACATCAATCTCCCTTATATTACAGCCGACAGCAGTGGCCCAAAACATTTAAACATTAAATTAACGCGTGCCAAATTAGAATCGTTGGTAGAAGATTTGATTAAACGTACGATTGAACCTTGCAAAAAGGCGGTTAAAGACGCCAAGATTTCACTCAGCGAAATATCACAAGTTATTTTGGTCGGCGGTCAAACCCGTATGCCTAAAGTACAAGAGGTGGTTAAAAATTACTTTGGTAAAGACGCACGTCATGACGTTAACCCCGACGAGGCTGTCGCTATTGGTGCGGCCATTCAAGGTGGTGTATTAGCCGGCGATGTTAAAGACATACTCTTGTTAGATGTCACTCCACTTTCTTTAGGAATAGAAACCTTAGGTGGCGTCATGACTAAATTGATCGAAAGAAATACCACCATTCCAACGAAGAAAAGCCAAACATTTTCAACGGCAGAAAACAATCAACCGGCAGTTACGATTCATGTACTGCAAGGAGAACGAGAAATAGCGTCTGCGAACAAAACACTAGGACGCTTTGATCTCACTGAGATTCCACCTGCGCCACGTGGCACACCACAGATCGAAGTCACCTTTGATATCGATGCTAATGGTATTATTAATGTGTCTGCTCAGGATAAAAATACAGGTAAAGAACAAAAGATTGAAATTCGATCCGCAAGTGGTTTATCTGAAGAAGAAATTCAGCAAAAAATTAAGGACGCAGAAGTGCATGCTGACGAAGATCGTAAATTTCACGAACTTATTAAAGTTCGAAATGACGCAGACAGCCTGATCCATACTACGAGTAAAGCGTTAACCGATGCTGGTGATAAGATCAATGCAGATGAAAAAGCTCAATTAGAAAATTCTATAAATGCTTTAAAGGAAGCGCTGAAAGGCACTGATAAAGCAGACATAGAATCTAAGCATAAAGAACTTACCGAGGTAGCTGCAAAAATGTCTGATCGTCTCCATGCACAACCCGACGCTAATGTGAGTGATACCGGAAGTCAAGCGGACACCACTCAAGAAAGTGCTAAAGATAACAAAGATGATGTTGTTGATGCAGTATTCGAAGAAGTGAAAGATAAAGACAAGGATAAAAAAGATAGCGATAAGGACAAAGAATAAAACACGTTCTAGAGTTACCGGAATGAACCAGTAACTAGGTGTATACCCTATCCATTAAAAATCCAAAATCCCTTGTTATGTAGTTTACTCGCAGGGGATTTTCTATCTTTGGTTTTCTATTTATGGCAAAAAAAAATGATTATTATGAAGTGCTAGGCGTAGCACGTAATGCTACCGAGAAAGATATTAAAGCTGCCTATCGAAGATTGGCAAAAAAATATCATCCGGACAAGTATCATTCTGCTGAAACTCAATCAGTAAAAGCAGCTGAAAACAAATTTAAAGAGATTAATGAAGCTTATAGCGTTTTATGCGATAAAAAAAAACGTGACGCTTATGATCAGTTTGGTCATGCGGGTGTAGATGCTGCCGGTATGGGCGGCGCACAAGGGGCACATGGATTCAACTTTAACGATGTTTTTGGTGATATTGGCGATGTTTTTGGTAATATTTTTGGTAATCGTGGTGGTCCCCAACAAAGCCAACGCCCACAACGCGGCGCTGATTTACGCTATACCTTAGAATTGGATCTCGCATCAGCCGTTCACGGCACAACCGTAAAAATTTCTATTCCACGCCTTGTAACCTGTAAAAGCTGCCAGGGATCAGGAGCGCGCAAAGGGACTAAACCAATTAGTTGTAAAACATGTGGTGGAGAGGGCCAAGTTCGTATACAGCAAGGTTTTTTTACTATTCAACAAACCTGTCCCGATTGTCAGGGTGTAGGCCGTATCATTACTGATCCTTGCCCAGACTGTCATGGACAAGGTCAAATCCAAGAAACTAAGACCTTGTCAGTAAAAATTCCAGCGGGAATAAACGAAGGTAATCGAATTCGGTTATCGGGTGAAGGTGAAGCCGGTGGTCGTGGTGCACCTCCTGGTGATCTCTATGTACAAATTCATCTAAAACCTCATCCTTTATTTAAACGTGAAGGTAATAATTTATATTGTGATGTTCCTATTAATTATACGATTGCGGTATTAGGCGGCGATATCCATATTCCCACTTTAAGTGGCATGGTAAACTTACATATACCGCCGGAAACACAAAGCGGAAAAATATTGCGCTTACGTGGGAAAGGGGTTCCGGGTCGCCCCGGTGGAACAGGTGATCTACTTTGTCGAGTTTTTATAGAAACACCCACAAATCTAACTAAGGAAGAAAAGGAATTAATCACAACGATTGGAGAAAAATTACAAAATGGCAATCATTATCCAAAATCCCATTTATGGTTAGAAGAGGCAAAAAAGTTTTTTAGAAAACCAAACTGAAACTCGAAAAGTTGAATCAAAAAAGGTATGATCAGTAAGTGCTAAGAGTACATTTATAGCAATGAGATTTTTAACTCTTCACAAAAATAAGCAACCGGATTGTATTCATACATGAAGATGGCGAATTGAGTGACAAAATAGTCACGTCAAATGCGAAGAGTCAGCAATTCAGTGTGGGCACTAAAGAAAGAATCTAACAAGCAAGCTAGAGAGAAATCATGAAAAAAATTCCTATGACTATCAGTGGCGCTAAATATTTAAAGGAAGAACTTCATCAATTAAAAACCTTAAAACGGCCACAAGTAATTGCCGCCATTGCTGAAGCACGCGCACATGGTGATCTCAAGGAAAACGCCGAATATCATGCCGCCAAGGAAATGCAAGGTTTCATCGAAGGCCGCATTACTGAACTTGAAACTAAATTAGCCACGGCACAGATCATTGATGTCACTAAAATTAATAATCTAGGCAAAGTCATTTTTGGATCAACTATCCATCTTATAAATATTGATAATGAAGAAAAGGTGACTTACCAAATAGTTGGGGAAGACGAAGCTGATATCAAACATTCAAAAATATCAGTCGCCTCCCCCATTGCCCGCGCACTCATCGGCAAAGAGGAAGGCGATTCTGTCGATGTACAAACTCCTGCGGGTTTGGTTAACTTAGAAATTGATAAAGTGGAATATATTTAGATCCTCGGTTTTATTTTTACAGCTTTCTCTTCTTTAACAGCCTGAATATTTTCAGCAATAAAATCACGCTTTTTTCCTCTTCTCAGCTCAAGTAAAGGGAAGCTATGGATTTTTGATTCTTGATTTAAAGAATATGGTGATTTGTGGTTTATTGTAATTTTTTGTTTTTGATTTAAGGAATTTGGTGGTTTACTTTCAGAGCTATTTTCAGAAGATTGTTGAGATGAAATAGAGTCAAGAGAGTTTTGTGAGAAAGAATCAAAAGGTAACTCTGAAGACTTGTCAGCATTCAGTACTAAGGGGAATTGAAATCCTGCTGGTGCCGGCAAAAATTTAACATCCGTTGTCTGTAGAGGATGATTTTCTGCCAATTTTCTTTTTAAATTATCAAAAGATTTTTTGAATTCTTCTAACTTTCCTCGTCCAGGAATTAATGTTTCTTTTCTTCCATCTTTTTCGTCTTTAATAAACTTTAAATAATATTGCGCATTAAGCCAAAATGCAGTCTGATTATATGGAGCTGGATTTTCAATATTAACCTCGTAAAATATAATACTAAGTCCTTGGTCAAAAACTATTTCATTATCATTTATATTCACTTAAATTAACCTATAAAATTTACTTAATAAAATTATAGGCTAACGATTTATACTTAAGGTTTCCTTAAGAAATAAGAAAACATTTAATAATTATTTTTTATTTTATTTTTTTAATGAATCAGAAGTTAATTTAAAACTTTTAAGCTTAGGCCCTAAATAATCACCCCTTTTATTAAACTTAAATTCTATTATAGCAAATGCTATACTCGGACAAGCTAAACAACGATCGGTTATTCTAAATTTAGCTAAAAAATTTTGTGATCCATCTGTATTCTTTTGATACCGTGGTTCACCCCAATTGACGATAAAAAAAGAATTTTTTTTATACTTTTTTTCTAAACTTGCATCAAGATCACGTGGATCAATGTAAGTTTCAATTAAATATCCATTACTTAGAACGTAATAACTATATTGACCATCCCCAAGAAAATTCTGAGTAATAAGATAAAATTTCGCAATTTGTTTAACAGTAATAGGTTGATCGCTTACTACTTCAGTTAATTTTGCAAATTGCTGGCAGACTTCTTTTGTTTGTAATATTTTTTTCACACAATTTACATCCGCAAAAACACCTCCTGGACAAGATTGAATAAGTTGTTTGCATTGCTGATACTTATGAATATTAAAATCCTGCAAGAACGAATAATATTGTTGATGAGATTTAATATCGGCTTTTGCAACAACAGAAAACAACCAAAGTAAATAAACAATTTTTTTCAACATAAAATTAATTTTCTCTAAACTGCTACCTCTGCTTTAATCGCCGGATGACATTGATAATTTTCTAATGCAAAATCATTAAATTCATAATCAAATAATGATTCCGGTTTGCGAAAAATATTTAATTGTGGTGCAATATAAGGCTGTCTGGATAATTGACAATTCACTTGCTCAAGATGATTACTGTAGATATGACAATCACCACCGGTCCAAATAAATTCACCGACTTGTAAATTACATTGTTGTGCAAGCATATGCGTTAATAACGAATACGAAGCAATATTAAATGGTACACCTAAAAATGCATCTGCACTCCGTTGGTATAACTGACACGAAAGTCGCGAATTAGCGACATAAAATTGAAATAACAAATGGCAGGGCGGCAAAGCCATTTTTGCTAATTCACCCACATTCCAAGCACTAACAATAAGCCGTCGAGAGTCTGGATTCGTTTTTATTTGTTCAACAAGCTGGCCCATCTGATCAATCGTTTGATGATCAGATGTAGGCCAAGAACGCCACTGCTTGCCATAAATTGGACCTAAGTCGCCTGTAGCATTGGCCCATTCATCCCAAATGGTGACTTGATGTTCATTTAAGTAATGAATATTGGTATCGCCACGCAAAAACCATAACAATTCATAAATAATACTTTTTAAATGGACTTTTTTGGTAGTCACCAAAGGAAAACCCAGACTTAAATCAAAACGCATTTGATATCCGAAAGTACTTAATGTACCTGTATCTGTCCTATCAGTTTTAGCTTGCCCCTTAGTAAGAATATGTCGTAAAAAATCTAAATAGGCGCGCATCTGGATTACTCTTTCAAATAACAAAGTCTAGCGTATGTTTAGCTAAAATTGAAGCAATCACTATTCTGCGATACTATACCGCTCTTATTAACATCGAGTTTCCTAGCCCTTTTAAAAACTATGCGAATTAATTTGTTTGGTGCTGGTTATGTAGGTTTGGTCACAGCCACTTGTTTAGCCGAACATGGCAATAAGGTGCTTTGTATTGACGTCGACCAAGAAAAGGTAAAACGCTTACAAGCTGGTGAATGTCCTATCCACGAGCCTGATTTGCCGGCTTTATTAGAAAAAAACTTACGTGCTGGCCGACTTAATTTTAGCACTGATCCCTACAAAGGGGTTGAGCATGGCTTTTATCAATTTATCACTGTAGGTACCCCTCAAGACGAAGATGGCTCAGCAGATTTAACTTATGTTTTAGAAGTTGCTGAATTTATAGGAAAAACACTGCTTGAGCCCAAACTGATTATTAATAAATCAACGGTTCCGGTGGGAACCGCTGATCAAGTAAAGGCAATTATTCAAAAACAATTACATCAACGGAATGTCAATATACCCTTCGATGTTGCTTCAAATCCTGAATTTTTACGCGAAGGCGCGGCTATCAATGATTTTATGCGCTCTGACCGAATTATAATTGGGACTGATAATAACGCCGCAGAATCTCATTTACGGCATTTATATCGACCTTTCAATCGTAACAATGACCGTTTAATTGCTATGGATATTCGATCAGCCGAATTTACTAAATATGCTGCCAATGCATTTTTAGCAACTAAAATTAGTTTCATAAATGAAATGAGTCAATTGGCCGATCGTCTACATGCAGATATTGAAAAAATCCGCATTGGGATCGGTTCTGACCCACGGATTGGATATCATTTTATTAACCCTGGGTGTGGTTATGGTGGATCCTGTTTTCCTAAAGATGTGCTCGCTTTAGAAGCCACAGCTAAGTCAGTTGATTATCAACCTCGACTATTAAATGCTGTACACCAAGTAAATGATACACAAAAAAAACTTTTATTTAGCAAAGTTTCCCAATTCTTTCAAAATAATTTACGCGGGAAAACTGTTGCGTTATGGGGCTTATCTTTTAAACCTAACACCGACGATATGCGGGAAGCACCCAGCAAAACATTCATTGAGTCAGCTCTAACTGAAGGTATGCGAATTCAAGCTTATGACCCAGTCGCTATGCCTGAAGCCATGCGCTTATATAAAGATCAAGCCAATTTTAGTTGTTTTGAAAGTCCTGAAGAAAGCTTGTTAAATGCTGATATATTAGTAATCGTCACAGAGTGGAATGTCTTTTTTAATCCCGATTTCCAGCTTATCAAGGAACGTTTAAATACTCCCGCTATATTTGATGGAAGAAACCTATATGATCCTGATTGTTTAAAAAAACTCGGAATTAAATACTATGCGATTGGTCGGGGAGCGTCTATCTAATGAAAAAAATTACTAAAGCCATTTTTCCGGTTGCGGGTCTTGGTACGCGCTTTCTACCGGCAACAAAAGCGAGCCCTAAGGAAATGCTGCCTATCGTCGATAAACCTTTAATTCAATATGCAGTAGAAGAAGCAATTGCCGCAGGAATTACTGAACTTATTTTTATTACTAGCAGTAGTAAACGAGCAATTGAAGATCATTTTGATTCGAATTATGAATTAGAAGCCAAGCTTGCCGAAGCAGGAAAAAAAAAGCTCTTGACTATTGTGAAAAATATCTTACCGAAAGGAGTTAGTTGTTTTTATTTACGTCAACCTGACACGCTGGGCTTGGGACATGCAGTTTTATGCGCACAACCTCTTATAAATGATGAAGCATTTGCTGTTTTACTGGCTGATGATTTGATTGATTCCACTATTCCTTGCTTGAAGCAAATGCTAGATCTCTATCACGAAAAACAGAATACCATTATAGCTGTACAAGCCGTAAAACCCGAAGAAACTGAACAGTACGGTATAATTGGCTATAAAATTAAAGAGGGTAGATTAAGCCAAATTAATACTATTGTAGAAAAACCGGGTCACTCAGAAGCACCTTCCAATTTAGCGGTAGTAGGCCGTTATATTCTTACTTCAACTATTTTTCCTTACCTTTCACAAACACCTATAGGCAAGAACGGAGAAATTCAACTAACCGATGCCATCGCGCGACAGCTAAATGATGAGGCGATGTATGCTTGGGAATTTGAAGGAGTGCGTTATGATTGTGGAAGTAAATTCGGTTATTTAAAAGCGACAATGGCTCATGCTTTAAAACATCCAGAAACTAAAAACTTATTCACTTATTATTTAAAAACTTTGAGTGATAATATGCTCGATTAATATGGAAAAGAGCCAAAAAAAAACGAAGAAGTAGCTACTTCTTCGTTCTAAAGTTTATGCCTATGAAAGCATAATTTTTAATTTTTCGCCTGGCTTGAGAAAATCACTATCTAACTTATTCCAAGCTTGTATCTTCTTAACAGATACATGATAGTGTTTGGCAATACCTTCCAGCGTGTCTCCACTTTTTACTAAATGGATTTGTTGTGAACTTGGCTTAGTTTGATTATTTACCAACTGGATAGGACTTTGTTTGCCTTTTGATCCAGATTTTGAAGCCAATCTATTGTTATCAGATTGAACCTTGTTTATCTTATAATTCGGCGTTGAAGCAACAGCTAATTGTTGTTTATACAACGCTACCCTATCAATAGGTAAAGCGAACTGACCACGCTTAACCGCAGCCGAAGTATTTTTCACTCCAGGGTTCAAGTCCTTTAAGTCCGCAACGCTCATACCTGATAATTTAGCTACATGAGTTAAACTCATATTGTTGGCATCAACTAGCGCTAAATAAGGCTTAGCACTGACAGGAGGTAAACTCACGCCATACTTACCTGGATTTTTAACAATCGCAGCTAAGGCCAATAAACGCGGAATATAAGAACGTGTCTCAGATGCCAAAGGCAACGCCCAGAAATGGGTATTCTTATCTTGTTGCGTATTGTGACGGATCGCATTTTGTACGTTACCTTCACCCGTATCATAA
>CASFML010000166.1 GCA_949295795.1 uncultured Gammaproteobacteria bacterium
TAGCCTATTTGCTGTGAGCGTATCGGGCGTAACCACTAAAATGGTAGCTTCATAGCCATCCGCTAACTGATTCAAAGCCAATGAGAGACTATCTTGTTGTAAATTACTTAGGCGTAAACGTTGACCCGGCTCAGTTGGAATAGATAAATTTTAACATTCAGAACTAGACATAGCTTAGTTAATTTTATTTTTTCATATAGACTAGCAACAAAGAAATTGCCGCTGGTGTAATACCAGGAATACGCGAGGCTTGTCCTAAATTCAAGGGTTTATGTTGAATTAATTTTTCTCTCACTTCATTAGAAAGCCCTTTTACTGCGTGATAATCGAAATTAAGTGGTAAGGTAATATTTTCATAACGAGCCTGCCGCTGAATTTCAAGTCGTTGTCGATCAATATATCCTTGATATTTAGCTTGAATTTCAATTTGATCGGCAATCGCCACATCGTTAACACCTGGCCCTAAGCCTTCGATTTTCATTAGCTTATTGTAATTTAACTCGGGTCGAGTCAATAATTCAGCAACACGATAATCCCGTGTTAGAGCTTGTCCTAGATAGGTCTCTACCGATGCACTTTGAGATGTATTGGGCTTAATGGCAAGTTGCTTTAAACGTTGTTGCTCCTGTTCTAGACTATGACGCTTATTATTCACACTTTGCCAACGCGTTTCATTGATAAGTCCTAATTGATACGCCGATTCCGACAAGCGTAAATCGGCATTATCTTCGCGCAATAGTAAACGATACTCAGCCCGACTAGTAAACATTCGATAAGGTTCGAGTGTACCCTGCGTAATCAAATCATCAATCAACACACCGATATAAGCCTCATCACGACGCGGACACCATGTTGATTTTTCTTGTGCTTTTAAAGCTGCGTTCAAACCCGCAATAAGTCCTTGTGCAGCCGCTTCTTCATAACCTGTGGTCCCATTAACTTGTCCTGCTAAAAATAAGTTTTCAAGCACTCTCGATTCTAAAGAAGGGAAAAGATCACGCGGATCAAAAAAATCATATTCAATGGCATAGCCTGGACGTGTAATATGTGCTTGTTCTAAACCCTTAATACTATGAATTAAATCGCGCTGCACATCAAAAGGTAAACTGGTTGAGATACCATTAGGATAGACTTCGTGAGTATTCAGCCCTTCTGGTTCCAGAAAAATCTGGTGAGACAATTTATCCGCAAAGCGCACGACCTTATCTTCAATAGAAGGACAATAACGAGGACCTATGCCGTCGATTACACCGTTATAAATTGGAGAGCGATCTAAACCAGAACGAATAATTTCATGGGTTTTCTCATTCGTATAAGTAATAAAACAACTTATTTGCGCAGGATGTTGCTCGACCTTTCCTAAATAAGAAAATACGGGTAAAGGATTATCACTGGGTTGTTCTAATAAAATCTGATAATTAATAGTGCGGCCATCTAAGCGTGGCGGAGTTCCAGTTTTTAAGCGTTTAATCCGCAATGGTAATTGGCGCAACCTTTCTGCCAAGTAATTAGCAGCAGGGTCCCCTGCACGTCCTCCTTGTGCTTGTTGCAAACCTATATGAATTTTACCTGCTAAGAAGGTACCTGCAGTCAACACCACCGCCGTAGCATAAAAACGCAATCCCATTTGCGTCACCACACCCACAATGCGATTAGACTCAAGGATGACATCATCAACACTTTGTTGAAAAATAAATAAATTCGCTTGATTTTCTAATGCATAACGAATCGCTTGCTTATATAAATTGCGATCCATTTGTGCTCGTGTTGCACGCACTGCTGGGCCTTTACTAGCATTTAGTGTACGCCATTGTATACCTGCTTGATCAGCGGCATGGGCCATAATCCCACCTAACGCATCCACCTCTTTCACCAAATGGCTTTTTCCAATCCCTCCTATCGATGGATTGCAAGATAATTGTCCTAAGGTTTCAATATTATGTGTTAATAATAAAGTGGACGCACCTAAACGTGCAGCAGCCAACGCCGCTTCAGTACCGGCATGACCTCCGCCGACAATAATCACATCATATTCTGTTGAAAATGGCATAATTTTGAATTTTTTGTTAATTAACTATAGTTTTCTAACGAAAGTTAGGGCAATATATCGGTTTTTAATACCGTCTCTCTAGAGGAAATCCAATGACAAGATTACTTGTATTGACTGCCCTGGCTAGCTTACTCATCAGCACCAACATACTGGCTGCACAGAGTACCTCCCCAGTTACGGTTAATCAACCAAAAACCTCAGTTAATTTTCCCAAAATAGTCAGTAAATCCCCTATCCTTAAAACAACCAAAGGCCAAATAAGCTATAGTATTGGTGCCGATTTGGCTGTGAACTTTAAAGAACAAGGCATCGATGTCGATCCGGTTGCCTTAGAAAAAGGATTGAACGATACTCTTCATGGAAAAACATTATTAACTCAAGCACAAATGGCGGATATTTTGAAAAACTTTCAACAAGAATTGATCAACAAAAAACAAGCGGAATTTAGAGATATTAGTCTTAAAAATAAAGAGCAAGGAGATGCTTTTTTAGCCGTTAATAAAACAAAACCGGGTGTTATAACGACTAAGAGTGGAATTCAATACAAGATAATAAATGCTGGAAATGGCAAAAACCCCACTGATACTTCCAAAGTTAAGGTTGAATATACTGGAAGTTATATTAATGGTACCGTCTTTGAGAAATCAAAGGAACCGATAACCTTTCCTTTAAATAGTGTAATCCCTGGTTGGACGGAGGTTCTAAAACTCATGAAGCCAGGTGCAACCTATCAAGTCGTTATTCCTTCAGAATTAGCTTATGGTGAACATGGTGTTGATAAAGCGATAGGGCCAAATCAAAAACTGGTATTTACTATTCATCTTATTGAAGTAGAAAAAAACGCGTAAATTCAGCTAAATCCATCGTTTGATAATTATTTAAACAGAATATTTTTGGCGGTGGATTTAAAATTCCCCAAATTTCATTGAATGTATTTTAGTATAAGCTATACTGAACTAACTAATTAAATAAAATCTTTTTTATATTCTCACCAATTGATTTTTGCCCATAACTGCAATTTTTGCATTAAATAAGCAAAAATTAATTGCAATTGCTATTTCAATTCAAGGAGAAAGACATGAATCCTGAAGAGTTTAAAGGAAAGTGGAACCAAATTAAAGGCCAACTTCGCGAAAAATGGGCAAAATTAACTAATGATGACTGGGAACAACTACATGGTGATAAAGAAAAATTAATTGGAAAGATCCAAGAACGCTATGGTATTAGCAAAGAGCAAGCTCAAAAGGAGCTACATGAATTTTTTAATAAACATAAAGATCATCATTAAAATTTCAAGTTTATTCATTCTTTTTAATCATCCCACTTTAAGCGCTTATTTAAAGTGGGATTGATTAACCGCTGGTTATTGAAACTCACTTTTTTTGTAACAAAATTAGCTAACTTAACATAATCACTGATACTCAATTGTTCAGGACGCAGACTTGAATCAATTTTTAATTGCTTAAATTCTTGTTCTTCTAGCCATTGGGATAAATTATTATGCAACATTTTACGCCTATGGCTAAATGCTTTTTTAACAATTTCGGCAAATAAAAGTGGATCGTTAGCCTTAGAAGGTAAGATTCTGTAAGGGATGAGTCTAACGACAGCCGAATCAACCTTAGGTGGGGGCTGAAAAGCACCTGGTTTTACGTTAAATAATTTTTCAACCTGACAATAATACTGAACCATTACACTTAACCGACCATAACTCGCCTGTCCGGGACGCGAAGCTATTCTATCCACTACTTCCTTTTGTAACATAAAATGCATATCTTGGATAAGATGGGCTTGCTGAAGACAATGGAACAATAATGGAGTAGAAATATTGTAAGGAAGATTCCCCACTAGACGCCAAACCTGTTTAGACTTACTTAAATGATGAAAATCAATCTTTAAAACGTCACCTTGATAAATAATTAACCTTCCCAATTCAGTACATTTTTGTTCTAGTATAGGAATAAGATCTTTATCGAGTTCTATTACCGTTAAACTATTAAGATGTGGCAACAGTCGTTCAGTCAGAGCCCCCAAACCAGGGCCAATCTCGATCATATGATCAGTTTTTTTAGGGGCAATTGCGGATACAATTTTATCAATAACAAAGTTCTCATGCAGAAAATGTTGGCCGAAGCGTTTACGTACCTGAATGGCTGGCATTTTTTTCATGCTGCTTGTAAATCAATGATTAATGCTGATAAAAATCGTGCTGCTTCTCCGCCGGTAATAACACGATGATCGACCGTTAAAGATAAAGGTAATTGTTTATGTACACTGATTTTTCCTTGCTCGGAAACTACTTTTTCATTAATCCGTCCTGCAGCTAAAATTGCAACCATAGGGGGAATAATGAGAGGTGTTGCATAACGACCTGCAAAAACCCCAACATTGGATAATACAAACGTTGCTCCTTGCAAATCATCCGGTGAAATACTGCGATTTTTTGCTTCGAGTTTAAATTTATCGATTGTTTTTCTTAGATTAACGGCGCTCTCTTGCGCAACATTTTTTAACACTGGAACAAATAAGCCTTCGGGAGCATCCATAGCTATCCCTAAGTCAATCTGAGTATGTTTACATAAGGCTAATCTTGATTCATCAAACCAAGCATTTAATCGAGGTTCCCGCTGGCAAGCTGCCATAATTGCTCGAATAAGACGTAAAGTAATATCTGTTTTTTCTGGCCAAGCATGGATGTCTGCATCGTCAACCAAAGTTACCGGCACGATTAAAAGCTGCGTTTGTTTCATTGTGCTTGCCATTACCCGTCGAACACCGCGTATTGGTTCATAGCCTGGAGAGAGTGGTGATGGGGAAGTTGCTATCGACTCAGTCTTTTCGCTGGATTTTTTCTGAATCATTTTCTCAATATCAGCCACGAGAATTTGCCCATCAAAACCCGTTCCCTTGCAATCATTTAAGTTAATTTGAAACTTTTTTGCCAATGCCCTAATCGCGGGTGTTGCTTTAATTCCGTTGGATATTGATGCTGACTTAGGTTGGATTCCTAACGGAGATTCTTCAATAATTGCTCCGCCTAATTGTAAATTTCCAACGACTGTTGCGCGATCATTATTTTTTTGAGGTTGATTTTCTGCTTCGATATCAATTAAAGCTTCTCCTGTTTTAATAATATCACCCGCCTTACCATAAAGTTTTATTATTTTACCGCTAAACGGCGCAGGAATATCGACTAATGCTTTTGCAGTTTCCATAGCAACCATCGGCTGGTCTACTTTAATAATATCATTCGATTGGACATACCATTCGCGAATCTCTGCATCAGGCAAGCCTTCACCTAAATCTGGCAAGTTAAATATTGTCATGTAAACTCCAATGTTTGTTCAATCACATTGTAAATTCTGGTAACACTGGGTAAATATTGTTTTTCTAATTGTGCATAAGGAACGGTTACATCATATCCAGTAACACGCTGTAAAGGGGCCTGTAAAAACAGAAAGGCTTTTTCATTCAACTGAGCAACAATTTCTGCACCAACACCACAAAAACGAGCCGCTTCATGGATAATGACGCATCGTCCAGTTTTTTCTACAGAGGTTAAAAGTGTATTTATATCTAAAGGCTTAATTGTTGCAACATCAATTACTTCAGCATATTTTCCTCTTTCTTGTAATAATTTATCTGCTGCTAATAATGTTTCAGATAACATCGAACCCCAGCTTATCAAAGTAATATCATTGCCTTCTCTCAAAACAAAACTTTTATCTAAAGGTAAGGCTTCACCCGTATCAACTACTTTTTGCTTATTTAAACGGTATAACCGTGTCGGTTCTAAAAAAATGACTGGATCGGGATTACGGATTGAGGCTAATAACAAACCATACGCTCGTGCGGGTGATGAAGGCACCACGACTCGTAAACCGGGAGTATGAGCAAAAATAGCTTCTGTGCTTTCAGAATGATGCTCAGGCGCATGAATTCCTGCCCCATAGGGCATGCGAAACACTAAGGGACAATGTAAACGTCCACGCGTACGATTACGAAAACGTGCTGCATGATTGATAATTTGATCTAATGCCGGATAACTAAATCCCATAAATTGAAATTCAGCAACCGGTTTTAAACCTTGGGTTGCCATTCCAATCGTCAAACCCGCTATCATTGACTCTGCTAAAGGTGTATCTAACACACGATGGGCGCCAAATTTTTTGAATAATTCAGTTGTTGCTCGAAATACACCGCCATTAACACCCACATCTTCGCCCAATATAACAACGTCTTTATCGGCAGTCATTTCATAAGCTAAGGCTTGCGTAATGGCTTCAATCAATGTTATTTCAACCATGGAGCAAATCCTTACTTAATAAAAATAATGCTTCGGCTTCGATACGTTGCTCCATTAGATCATGAGGTAATTCTGCATAATGATAATCAAATATGTCAGTCACAATCGGTTTAGCTAAGGAAAGATATTCATTCACAGCAATTTCAATGCTTTTTTCACATTCCTTCTTAAAATTTTCTTCTTCTTTCTCTGACCAGTTTTTCTGATTAATTAAATAATTTTTTAAACGTCTTAGCGGTTCTTCCTGCCATGCTTGTTGCAATTCTTCTTCACGGCGATAACGACTGGCATCATCAGCAGTCGTATGATCACATAATCGATAACTTAAGGCTTCAATTAGACTGGGACCCTGTCCATCCCGTGCTTTGGCAATCGCTTTATCCAGAACAAACTTCATGGCGATAACATCATTTCCATCAACCTGCTCGCCAGGAATTCCTGCTGCTATGGCCTTTTGCGCTAACGTTTGCGCATGAGATTGTTTTTTACGCGGCACGGAAATAGCCCATTGATTATTATCAATGACAAACACAATAGGTAGCTGCCAAACACCTGCGATATTTAAAGCTTCATAAAAATCACCTTCGGACGTGGCACCGTCACCGCAAGTGGATACAACAACCCTCGCTTGTTTACGTAGTTTAAAAGCAGTTGCAACACCTGCAGCATGTAAAAGTTGCGTCGCTATCGGTACACAAATAGGAAAGTCTAAAGGACATTCGCTAAAATGATTTCCCCATTCGTTTCCTTTCCAATAACTAAGAATCTCACTCATTTTTACACCGCGAATGAGTTGTGCAGCATAATCTCGATAAAAAGGACATAAAACATCTTCTTGCTGCATACTCAAGCCAATTCCGACTGAAATGGCTTCTTGACCTAATGTCGAAGCATAAGTATTGAGCATACCTGTTCTTTGTAAAGCTACCGCTTTGTAATCAAAGAGACGCGTAAGCATCATTTGCTGATACATTTTTAATAATTCATCAACATTATGTGCAAATGTTGGCAAATCTTGTTGTGCTTCACCCTTAGGATCTAGAAAACGAGTATACTCAATAGAGAATCTCGCAACCTCGCTCATATTAACCTCTTATAAAAAATGCTATTTAAATTACTCTTGGCAGTTGAGTTTTTGTCCGCATTGCCGCTCAATTCGAATTGTTTATCTCATTTAATTAAACAAAACATACCTCATGGCGAATTCAAAAAATTCAATTGCTGTAAATATAGATTTTTTTAAATACTATTTAATCGTGATTCAGCCAAACTATCTGCAATGATGCTGGGGGACTTATTTTTCTCATCAGCATTCTTAAATATTTCCAAAAGTGTACTATAAATTGTCGATATTTGTTGCACTACATGCTCTCGATTCAAACGATTTTGGTATTCTGCATAAGCGTAAATCAATCCTCCCGCATTAATTACAAAATCCGGAGCATATAAAATTCCTTTTTGATGCAGTGTTTCTGCATGTTGTGGCTCAGCTAATTGATTATTTGCTGAACCTGCAACAATTGCGGCATGTAGCATAGAAATAGATTCATCATTTAGAATCCCTCCTAATGCACAAGGAGAAAAAACATCGCATTCAACACCATAAATCTCTTCTGGCCTAACCACGCTAGCTTGTAAATCCTTGGCATAGCGTTGCATTAGTTCGGTATTATTATCACAGACCGTTAAACGAGCACCTCTTTTATGTAATGCATTTGCCAAAGCAAAGCCCACATATCCCAATCCTTGAATGGCAACATGCACACCCTCTAAATGATCATGATGGAACTTAAATTTAACAGCGGCTTCAATACCATATAATACACCCAATGCGGTATAGGGAGCGGGATTACCTTTATGCTTGGAGGTAGTAACGACATAGGGGGTTTCGAGTGCAATACTATCCATATCTTCAATCACCACGCCACTGTCCATTGCAATAATATAACGTCCCTTTAACTCATTCACAAAACGACCTAACGCGCGAAAGTAAACAGTGCGATCCGATAATTGTTTTGGCCTCATTAACACTGTTTTACCACCACCTAAAGGTAAATTAGCTAATGCTGCTTTGTAACTCATGCCCTGTGCCAAACGTAAGGCATCATGAATAGCAAGTTCTATCGATGTATATTCAATAAAACGACATCCGCCTAAAGCAGGACCTAAGCGTGTGCTATGAAGCGCTATAATGGCACAAAGTTGATTAACCTGATCTATTTTAAAAAAAAGCTCGCCAAAACCGAGTTTTTTTGCATAGCTTAGTAACTCATCACTTAACATATATCAATGTTGGTCCTTAAACCTATTCTTTAAGTAATACTGAATCCATCGTAGATGTAGGCACTCACATGTGAGTGCACATTTTATGAGACTCTGCTATCGCATGCAATGATTTGATTTGTAAAAAGAAGATAGGTTAATGTTAGATACTTTCTAGCTAATGGCTAATTTATGCTGTTTGTAAATAATCTGATATGGCTCTAATGCGACATTCAACTAACTGTTTTCCTAATGCCGCACCATTAACCCCCGGTTTTTTTATCTCACTAGCAGAAACCTTTTTAGCCGCAGCAAAAGCCGATAATACTCGATCCTTCTGCAAATAAATTGAGCGAGATAATCCTGAATAAGCTTGGAAATCAGCCTCACAAACTAATAAAAATTGATCTAGGCATGAAGATTGTCGAAACGCTGCGGTTTTTTCTAATAAAAAATAAAGCAACTCTGCATCTAATTCTAAGGCGCGATGACAGAGTAAATGATAAGCTGCCGCTGTGACGGCAAGCAACTGATAAGCATGGGGGATTCGATAACGTTGGCATATCGCTTGTATCTTATGAATCCCTGTTTGCGTTTCTTCTTTAGCAACGCCTTTAACAAAATCACAAAGTACTGCTGCAAATCTGACTTGTGGATCATCAGTCAGTACCACTGCCTTTTCTAAAACCGATAAAAAATTATGTTGGCTTCGAGCTCGTTGCTCGGTTACACGTTCATATTTCGTATACAATTCTTGTAATTCAGGAAATAAAATTGCTAATGCGCCACAATCAAATAAGGTTTTAATGAAAGCCTGTGGTGCCGGTTCCATAAGCGCCCTGCAAAACTCTTGCCAAACACGCTCTGCCACTAATGATTGTATTTCACCAGCAGTAACCATGGCTTTCATTAGTTCCATGGTTTCTTTAGCTACTCGAAAACCTAATGGAGCATATCGCGCCATAAAACGTGCAACTCGTAAAATTCGTACTGGATCTTCACTAAAGGCTGAAGAAACATGGCGTAATAATTTATTTTCTATATCTTTTTGACCATGAAAAGGATCAAAAACATCACCTCGGCTATTTTGTGCCATCGCATTGATGGTCAGATCACGACGTTTTAAATCATCTTCAAGTGATACGTCAGGAGCTGCATAACAAGCAAAACCTTTATATCCAGGACCAATTTTACGTTCTGTACGCGCTAAAGCATACTCTTCATGAGTCTTAGGATGAAGAAAGACAGGAAAATCTTTTCCAATTAACCGAAATCCTTGCTTTACCATTTCCTCCGGACTAGCGCCGACAACAACATAATCGCGTTCCTTAATTGGATAACCCAATAATTGATCACGAACCGCCCCACCCACTAAATAAATTTCCAAAGTAAAGCCTTTACGTTAAAACGTTAGTATAAAAGTTATAAACTATACTTTCCAGTTTGCCAAATTATTGATTATTGCGAAATAATTTACAAAAAAATACTAAACATAAATCTTGTTATCAAATCAAAATAGATAGGTGATATAAAATCTGTACTAAAATCCAACTAGATCAAAGATTTAACAACATTTGAGCTATGAATTCGTTAGCAAGGTTATATTAGACAAAAAATCTTCTTTTTATATGCATTCAAAATAATATTTTAAATCTTAATGTTTAAGTTGCATTGAACACGATAATATATCCAGTTTCTCAAAAACTGAGTTTTTAGGATATGTTTCTTTAAAAAAAGAGAATTTATTTGGTCTTTTTTTAAAGAAAGGTTGGTTAGACAAAGATACAGATTGCTTTTCTCTATTAGCAGACAAATTAGTATCTGAAGAAGATATACACTGCTGATCGATACTCAACAGGGTTGTTAAAAATAAAAGATTTTTGTTAACTTGCTCTAAAAGTTCTATTCGACTATCTAAATTATTCAGCATCTCAAAACGTCTTTGCTGCCGGCTATGTAAGTGATAGGTCAGGAAGTTGGCAATCCCACTTATAATAATCAAAGGAAGGAAAATGAAAAATATGGGTAAAGTCAATATTTTAATAGCTATGTGGAGCCCTAGATTACTTTTCCATACAATCTGTTGGCCGATATTATATCCATAGAATCCACCGCCAAAGAATGCAAAGGTTCGATTCAAAAACTTCTTAAATCTTTTAAACCCAGGACTAGATCCTCCTGACACCTTATCTTGATCACAGGAATAAACAGTTTTCTTAAGTATACAATTATTAAATACACTATAAAATTTATTATTTAAAGAATCGAGTTTATTCGCTTCAAAAAAACTTTTATATACTAATTCAAGAAAATTAAAATTACTTTCTAGATATTCAAATTTTTTCCATTTTTCTACTTGAATAATCTGCCGCCCACCATATTCATCTTTATAATGATATTCACACATTTCATTAAGTTTATTTAAAATGGTGCGTTGATAGAAATCTTCACGTGCACAAAATTCACAAAGATGACTTATCAAAAAAAAGGCGGCGACAATCAGAATTAATACTCCTACTACTATAGGAGATGCAATAAAAGTCGCTAGACTTACCGCACCAACAAGCAATAAAACACTTTGAATAGCCCATGATAATAAATAGGTGTAAAGTAATACGCTGGTTAAGTTAATCGTTAATGAAGCCAAAAACTGGGTTTTGGGATATACTTCGATTAAATATTGGTAAAGTTTAGATTCTTGAATATTAATAGGAGGAAGATAAATGGGATCAAAATTTTTTTGAATATTCAAAATCGATTTTATAAATTCATTTAGATTTAGATTTTTTCTAGATAAATCATAAACAATTTCATGAATTAACTTAAATTCATTTTTGTTTTTTTCTTCGTTAAAAACTTCTATCTTTATTAGCTCAAGAATTTGCTTAGCTTCATCAGTGGCAATATTTGGAAAAATTACAAAGTCGTTTTTAACCAAATAAAAAATACGAAAGATCAAATAGCTTGCTAAGGATACCCCCAACATGAGAAAAATAATCGGATAGCTATATAATGATAGAGAAAAAAATAGCAATAGAAAGCTAATCCAATTTAATAAGCTGGCGTGACTGCTAAATCCATACCAAAGAAATGAGAAAAATTTCAATGGTTTATTTTTAAGGACGAATTGGTTTATTTTTTCCCAAATTGACGTAATCGTGTAGATTCTAATCGTTTCAGTTTCCTTTACAAAATGAACGTATAATTCTTTTGCTATTTTTTCTTGTTGCCTCTTAATTTTTTTAATTTCATTCTTAATGAAAGCTGAATTAACTTCTTGAGTTATAAGGCGATTAAATTCTGCAATGGTCGCTTGATACTCCGAGTCATTTATCGAAGAAGAGAAGATAAAAGCATCACAAGTTTCCTCTTTGCAAGTTTTTAATAAGGCTAATTGAGCCAAATTGGTAAGACGTTTTCTTTCTAATGATAAATCTTTTTCAGCTAAGATCTTTCTGGCCAATTTTTTTTCGAGTTCTGCTTCGATCAAAAATGCTAAATTTTTTTCAAATTCCAGATATTCTTTTTTATGCAGAACTAGACAATTGGCATCTCTATCATCTATAACCCAAGGATTTAATTTATCGTTTGAATAAAATAATAAGCGCTCATTATATTTTTCTATTAAATATAATCTTTTTTCTAGATTGGAAGGATAAAGAGTATCTAAGTTTTTGAAATCATGAATAGAAACTAAATAAACCCAACGATTGCTTTTACATTTTCTATAATCCGCAGAAAAATTCTTAGAGAAATTTAAAAACCATGGAAAAATAGTGGTATCATTCAGTTGATCCACTGCGATAGTTTTTCCAAAAAATCCTGGGAGTTTTTTTATTTCATTCCAAATTGAAATAAATTTTTTTCGCCAATCCATTCAGTATTTTTTATTATTATTATTTAAACTGAAGTGGCTTAGATTAAATCAGATATTTAAAAATATCTAGTAAAAAAAATTAATTTTTTGGACAAAATAAAGTGGTACTATCATCTTCCTTCCATTTTGCTTGAATACAATGTGGTCCTATTTTTTCATAAGGTCTATTAGAAAAGTTAGCGGTCAAGATAAGCCGATTGCCAAATTGAGTTTGCTGCACCAAGTGATCATCCGTTAACCACTCAAATGCGGTTAATGCTTCAACCCCTGCCATCTGATGCAAAGGTGAGAAAAAATTATAGTAATCCACAAAATATTTTTTATTCTTTTGCAATGTTTTTAGATCCAGCACCCAAATCGGAGGAACATTATAAAGATTTTGTAGGAGCGCTTTAGTTTTTCTAATCCGAGGAATCTTTAATTCATTCAACTCCCAACGATCTGTACTAATAACGGAA
>CASFML010000167.1 GCA_949295795.1 uncultured Gammaproteobacteria bacterium
AAAAATAGCTGCTGAGATTAATAAATTTAATTTACATAGAAAAATTATTCTTCTGTTACTTAAAGAAAAAGAAATAGTCTATCTCCCCGGGGGAAGAAAATATATTTGCTAAAAATTTTTAAATTTACTATCCATAGGAAAACTAATGACCATCGAAAATAATAAAAAAACAGAAGCCATAAAAAAATCTTTAGGTGAGCTTTTAATTAAATTAGAAAGTAAAAAACAAGAAATCGGTACCCAAGAAACTTATATCTTTATCGACGATAAGACAGTTCTCGTTTCTCCAAGAGACAAATTAATATTATTGAATATAGCAACTAGCCTATTAACTTGCTTAATTAAACAATTTTATTCTGTCGATGATTTAAATTCGGTTAAAAAACTTAGAGAAACTGAAATATTTTTCTTGAATAATTATGATTTGGAAAAGTTCACTTTCCCGAGCTATGAATCACAAATTGATCCTAATCTTCTAGATTACTTAAATATAGAAATAAGATTAGATAAGTTATCTAAAAAAGCTAAGAATTTAGAAGGCCGTGGATATCACTCACAGAGCGTCATAGCTAAAGGTGTTGCAACTGAGTTAAAAAAATTAAATCACTGGTATTTCGAAGAAAAATTAATTGATCTCAATGATTACAAAACTCGAGCCTTGGCTGTTATTGAGGAAGCCAGACCCATACTAGAACTACATCGAGGGTGTAAGAAAATATTAATTAGTCTTGCTGCGCTAATTTTAACCCTAGGAATCGCTTTTATTGTCAATAAATGCATTAACAATCGTTTTCTCTTCTTTCCTGAAACAAAAAGTTCTGAGCAACTCACCAAACTCGAGTATAGGATATCTAAATTGGCATTTTAACTTACTATTTGATTGAAAAGAAAAAAATGGAACCAGAAAAACAAAAAATTATATCCAAGTATGCATTGTTGATGGAAGATGATGAAGCTTGCCAAAAAATTATGCATTACTATTTAGAGCAGCTTAGTTATAAGGTTGATTTGACTGTAGATGGTACCAAAGCAATTGAATTGATTCAGAATATTGCTTACGATTTAATTATAGTGGATATCCGTTTATATGGAGCATCGGGTAAAGATGTCATTCAATATGTACGTGATAGCGACCTGAATGCAGATACATTATTAATCGTCTGGAGTGCCTTTGTTAATAAAAATGACGAAGAACAATATATGTCTTGGGGAGCTGATGCTGCATTAGTTAAATGGGATTTACCTAATGGACTAGAAAAAATGATTCAGAAATGTTTAAAGTAATATCAATGAAAATGGAATATTAGTATGTAGAAATTCTACGTCTTGAAGTAGGCGGCTGATTTTCTTTACTGATATCTGGAAAAGTTTTCCGTCTAGAGATTACGTTTTTTTTAAAAATAGTTGCATCTAAGAGACTAGATTTCTCTTTACATTTAATTTTATCAGAATCAGATTTGGTGGGTGAGTATTGACATGGTTTAAATTTTAAAACAGTAATTGCTTTTAGCGGATTATCATTAATTGATTTAACGAGATTACTATGGTTAATATCTAATTTAATAGGATTTTTAGCAGTCCAATCTACTGCATCATTTACTTTTCCTATATGAAATAGATTCGCATATCCATTTAACCTAAAAACTAGTGTGACCGCACATTCTTCTAATATATAAGTAAGGCAATTTTTATAGGCTTCATTTGTATCAAAATTGAAATTAATAGACGTAGATTTAGTTGGATTAGCTTGATCTTCAAATAGTTTTTTACGCTTACGACAAAGAAACGCAACAAAATCTGCACGGACAGAATCTACTATCGAGGAAAATAGCCTGTTTTTTGTATACAAAGTTTCAATAATTACTCTAGCATCATTAAAATTTTTTTCTGTTACTAACTCGTTCCAGCGTTTAATTGAAGGTTTTTTAGCTAAGGAGCTAACAGCTTCACGGAAATAAGCACTTTGTAACCAAGCATCTCCTAGCGCTAGTGATTTTTTCTCCGAATCTTCACCAGGGAAATAAATAGATGCATTGTGTTTATTTAACGTATCGGATAAGACAATATCTACCTCTTCAAAAGCATGATTTATTCTTCTTATAACTGCTGAGAATTTATGAAAATCATGGGTATTTTCTTGAGCAGGTGTATTTGGAAGCTCGAGTTGATGAAAGCTTAGACTAATAACAAAAACACAACGACCAGATATTTTTTCTTTAGCATGAGTTTCTTTGGAAAAAATTGCTTGATACTTATACATAGATTTACTTATTATAATAATGAAATAGCTTGCTCTATTAGGAATGTTAACTTTTTATTTTATTAAATACAACTATTAAAATAATTTAATAATTAAGGGATATATATGAAAAAAAATATAGAATTAAAATATCTTCAACAGGTTTTGATGTTAATTCCTGGGAATGTTTATTGGAAGGATACAGGAGGTCACTATTTAGGATGTAACGCTCAACAATTGCATGTTGCTAGAAAAAAATCTCTAGATGAAATTTTAGGTAAAACAGATAAAGATTTATATCCTAAAGAGATTGCCGGCTGTATTATGCAAACTGATAAGGAAATTATTGAAAAACGACAGGAAAAAACCTTAGAAGAAATAGGAGTTGACAATCTAGGGGCAGAAACAGTTTATTTAACTAAAAAAAGCCCTCTGTATGATGAATTTGGACAAGTTGTTGGATTAATAGGAATTGGAGTAGACATTTCTGAAAAGAAAAAAGCGGAACAGTCTATTATTTCAGCTAAAGAAGCTGCTGAAGCAGCGAGTCAAGCTAAAACTGAATTTTTAGAAAATATGCGTCATGATATCCGTACCCCATTAAGTGGTATGGTGGGTTGTGCAAGAATTATTAAGTCAGAAGCTGACGATCCAGAAAAAGTTTCAGAATATGCTGAAGATCTTATTCAATCAAGTGAGGCACTATTAAATTTTCTTAATAAAGTTTTAGAAGGGATTAAGGTTGCTAATGGTGAAATGCCATTAATCAAAAAAAAGTTTGATTTTAAGAAAACCGTTCAAGCCATTATTAACCTCAATAAATCCTTAGCTACCAAAAAGAATTTAGACTTAACTTTAGAAATTGATGAGAAAATTCCACCTTATTTAGTGGGCGACCCCATTCGATTACAAAGGATTGTATTAGAGTTAGTGGCCAATGCTCTAAGATTTACTCAACAAGGTAGTGTTGATATCAAAATCAAAAAGTTAAAGAAGAATACAAATCAGCAGACTATCATTGAAATAACAGTCAAAGATACTGGTATTGGAATACCAGCAAATAAACAAGATGAAATATTTACTCCATTTACTCGATTGACTCCCTCATATCAAGGAATTTATAAAGGCCTTGGTTTGGGTCTTTCTATAGTAAAACAATTTATCAATGATCTCGATGGGGAGATCTATGTTGAAAGTAAAGTAAAAAAAGGAACAATCTTTACTTGTCGCATTCCCCTTCAAGTGCCTTTAATTATGGATAATGTTGGCGTCGAAGATATTTCTTTAGCTACCGAAAACGAAATCTATATAAATAAAAATAATTCAAAAATAAATGCTGCTCAAAGTAGTTATGATTCAGCTTCTAATCAAAAAAGACTTTTATTGGTTGAAGATGACAAATTGGCTGCAAAAATCGCCCAAAGTATTTTGGCTGAATTAGATTGCTCAATTGATGTAGCGCCTGATGCCAAAACCGCTTTAGAAAATATTCAAAATAAGGATTATCAACTTATTTTAATGGATATTGGTTTGCCGGATATGGATGGTATTGCCTTGACGCATCGTATACGATTGCAACAATGGCAGCGGACTGATACGACCCCGATTATTGGATTAACAGCTCATATTGATGTGGAGAATAGACAGCGTTGTTTAGATGCGGGCATGAACACGGTTATATTGAAGCCTTTAAACAAAGACACCGCTAAAGAGTTGTTAAAAACCTTTGTGCCAGATACCTCCACAAATGGTATTGCCTCTTCTACTGGAATACGTCCAGTTACTGGAGCGGTATTAGATGTTGATGCATTGAAAGCCATATTAAAAGATGAAGAATTGATTAAAGATTGCCTGCATTTAATGGTTCTTGGCTTGAAAAAAGATTTAGTCGAACTACCGAGATTACATCAATCAGCTAACTGGCAAGCGATACGTGAGATTGCCCACAAAAGACAGGGAGGGGCTAGCTATTGCGAAGTCAAACGTTTAGAACAGGCTTGCAAACAGATCGATGATTACATCCGCGAAAAAGGTCCTAATGACCAAGCAAATACACTCTATCGACAACTGATTCAAGAAATGGAATCTGCACAAACTGTGTGTGAAGAGTATCTTAAATAACTAATATTAAATTTATATAAATAAATTTAAAAAACTGTAGATTTATTTTTATCTAAAATAAATAAAAATAATTAATTTTGATCTAGTCAAGTTAAAAAATATCGCTTAGAATTAATAAATAATAACTGGAAACAATTACAATAAAAGGAGTTAAGCGCGACAAAATCTAATTCATATATTCACACTCGTCTTATTAGATCTGATATGGATGAGATTATTAAATCTTTTCTAAAAAAGGAAATTTATTTTAATAAAAAAATAGAAATAATTTCTTGAAACTTAAAAAACGTTCTAAAAATAAATTCAATAAAAGGAGCTAGCAATGATTATTGAGGCGATAACAGCATTTACCTCTGTTAAAATCATGTGGGAGACACTTGAAATTCTGCATATGGTACATGTGGGTCATATAACTGGCAAAGCCAGTTATAAAGGCGGGAGTGCTGTTAAAAATGCCATACAACAATATCAGTTAAAATGGCAAGATCAAAAAAATCCAGCTCAACAGCTTGAGCGTGAAGCAAAAACCCTCTATGATTTTCAGGCTACGGGAAATGCTACCCAAGCTATTCAGGATATTATTAATCAAGCGGAAGCATATCTAACTAAACTGAATAATTGTGTTGGGAATTTAAAGAACGCAAAAGAATATTTTTTAGCGATCCATAAAAATTTAACAAAACTCGTCCATGCCTTGATCGCTAAGGATGATCATCAGTTTTCATCTCAGTTATTACAATTTAAGAGTGACTTCGAATCCTTTAAAGATGAATTTAACCAATTTTCACTTTCGATTGAACCACCCCCTCGTCAACTATTGTATATTGCTGATTTATTCTCTGGAACGGAAGTCATTAAACAGTATAACGCTCGTTTAAAAATAATTAAGACTTATACTGATCTACTGAAACAAATAGAACGAGATATTGCAGATCAGTTTAAGAAAGGCTTCGATGTCATTCCTACATTGTTGTTGACAACAAGTTCAAGCTCTACTCTCTCTTTTGAACAATTACAGCAATCTATCGAACAGTGTATGCATAATCCTGAGTGTATATCGGAAACGATGCATAGGATTCTTCCAGAAAATACAAAACTTGCCACTATCTGTACTGATATTACCCAGATATCTTCAGCATTTAAGCAAAATGACAAAACAGAGCAGACCGGCCCATTGGAGGACAATCCGAATTGGTTTCCTTTGTTGAGTCAAGCAGAACAGATAGAAGCGGGACAACGTATTGTCCTACACGCGATGAATGAGACAGTTTACCCTGGAGATAAAAAATTACTGCTTGCCAAAATTTTCTTACGTCAACACGTTTCCAAACATGCGATAACTCAAATTGAAATCGATTTGTTCTCGCATGAAATGGCCAATGTTTTACGCAGTTGGCAAATCAAAAAGTGCGAACAATTAATGCAATTTCTCAACACACTGACGAAAGAAAGAGCATGGTTGCCGAACTCTGATCCTGATGGACTACTCAAATGGATCAAAACGAAAAGGAGAGCTCAGAGTTCGAGTACGTTGTTAACTGAAATTTTAGTTTTTCCCTGTTGTTTCAGCCAGTGTAGCAAAGATTCAGCACTGGCTAAGTTTAAGCGCTTAGCGCCTGATGAAAATGCTACACTTATTCAACAACATCTAGACAGTCATTGGCGCGATATCTGGGAAAAAAATGATACGTTGATCCAGTTGCCGGAATCCTTTCGTTCAAATATTCTTCCAAGGCACCGCTGGGAAGTGGATGATCAATCGCAAAACCTCAACGTCGTTTCATCTGTAATGCAGAAACTTGCTACAGCGCTTATTGCTGATCTTCAACAGTTAAAAACGGAATTGGAAAACAATCAACATCTTCATTTAGATGTGATGGTTTCTTCCTGTTATAAAAAACAAAATGAAGCCTACAAAACACAGGAAAATCAAGAGCAAGAAGCGGGTGTGGAACGTATCAAGAAAGCTTATCGATATATCTATTCGATAAGCTCTTCAAATAATAGCTTATTTCCTTATCTGTATCATGCCGAAACGATCAATGAAGTGGACAAAAAGCGGCAAGTACCCACCACGGATGATTTATTACACATAATTTATAGAGGGGTCGATCCGAATGGAGCTTGTTACTGGAAATCCTCTTCTTCGCAGCCCTATTCCCGCTCCAATCAACTCGCACATTATTTCTTTCCGGATCAACTAAATGATTCCAGAACGAAAGCTTGGATTTATGCTTGTACCGACTGTCAAGTCAATGCAGTACCTGTTTTCTCTCACTTGTTTTCTCCTAATGACCGCCCCTTAGCTTTAGGAAACACGCCTGAGTCACAAGCGGCAATTAAAAACAATCTTTCAATACAAGCTATTTTGAAAGATCCCAAGAAAATAACAATCACTTCTGACAGTAAGGCGTTGAACGGTGTGGCACCAAAAACGGTGCAAGAAACAGAGACTGTTTTTCAGCAATTGCAAAATTACTATGTATTAGCTTTAGTGAGGGTTAATCCAGAGTACCGTAATCAATTACCACTCATGAAACAACTTGAATGTTTATTTAAAAATTTCTTTAAGTCAACTCAAGAAATTGGACAGGAGCGACTGGAGAGTGTGCAAATATATATCGGTGATTTCTGTGCTGCATTATCAGAAGAACATGTAGACACCATTAACAAGGCTTTTGCTGATTTGAAAAAAAATTATGAGGATAGATGTCAGGAAGCCAAAAAGGTCGATAGAAGTACTTTATATACCATAATGAAAAAAGCATTCGATGGCCCTATTGCAGCTATCTTAAATCAGTTCACTAAAGTTGATCAAAAACAATTAGAATTAGAAGAAGAAAATAGAGAATTAGAAGCGCAATTAAAAAAATCTCAAGAAATCATAGAGAAACTGGAACAAAATAAAACGGAGATCAATGCAAAGCTAAAGGAATCCGAAGCTAAACGAATGCAAGATAAAGCGGAGGCAGCAGCTGAGCTAGCGCAATATAAAGCGGAATTAGATGCAAAAATGAAAAAGATAACGGATTTTATGGATTTTATGGAAAAACAACAACCCGCATCAACATCTGCATCGGAAGCTCAGACACAGGAAAGTAGTAATGCTTGTTTCTTTAAACATTAATTAAAAGAGGACTAATATAGGAGGTCATGTTGAGTCAGTTTGTAAATCAAATGGATGAACATCTTTCCAACAAACCGTTTAAACGTCGTTGGTGGTTTAGACGTTGGATAGTACATATGACTATTCAACCTCCATTAACCAAAGATTACCCTTTATGGAAACGTAATAAAGATGAACTTCGGTTATTACGTCTATTCAATTTAAGTCCAGAAGAATTGGGTCAGAAAATAGCGCGTTATTGGAAAAAACCACGTTGGCGGCGTTGGTTTGCTTCTTTTGGTATGAGCAAAAAGATTGATGTTTGGAATTACTATCAGCGTTGTTTGGCTTATCAAGCGGTGCGCCCAGAAAAATTGCTGCCACGAAGCAGGATCATTGCAAATAAGAGTGAGCTATTACTCGATGAATTAGGTTTAGGTTTACACCAATTCAATGCTAAATTTGAAATGTATTTAGAGAAACGTTGCCATAGTCCAAAGTGGAAAGAAAAACACTTTTTAAAAGAAATTAAAGATTATAAACAGCGATTGAAAAAAATCTTTTTAACTAAACTTAATAAATCTTTAAAGCAAATTAAGATAGAAGGGGATCGATTTGCTCTAAAACAACAAGCTGAACAAGAATATCAGCAAATCGAGGCGCTTATGCTACGTTATTATTATCAATGGCTAGGTGATTTTTTTTCACGTAGAACTCAGACCAATCTCGTTCCTGAGTTAGGAATTGATGTCGTCCAAGAAGGAAATACGGACAATCCAGAACGTATCATAGTAATGCACTATGCTTCACCAGCTGTTTCCTCTTCACCCCAGTCGAATCTACCGAGAGAAGAAAATTTCCAAGCCGGGATCGGTTCATTACATGGGGCTAAAGAATGGATACAAATACAAAGAGAACGATTAAAGGTATTGCTTGTGGAGGGGTCTCTGCAAAAAGTAGAGGAACTTTTAAAAACTAGTTTAAATGAGATCAAAACTATCACTGAGTCTTATTTGGATTGTTACGGAACCACGCTTTCTGATATTCAAGGTCAGCCTGAAATTTATGGTGTTTTCTTAGACTATTTGGATGATTTACAACGTCGCTTAAAGCCTTTATTACAGGGAGGGATACTCTTATTTCATCCTGATCATGTAATGAATTTAACACATTCTCAAACAATGAAAGAGCTGATAACCTGTTACAGTCAAACTTATTTGGAACAAAGTCGGTGTTATTTAGATAGATTTAAAAATTACCATTTGCGGATCGAAGGATTCTATCAGCACTCACAGCAAGAGCTTCAAAAAAAACAATCACGCCGAGATAGGTCTGATCTTGCACGTCGTATTCGTGAGTTAGATCAATCAGTCAAAGATTTGGAACAATCATACAAAGAGTTCGCTGAAAAATTGAATGAATTCGAAGTTAAGTTAGCTCAAGACAAAGCTGAGTCAGCCGCTAATCTAGCTCAATTTGAAGCGAAATTAGATGAAAAAATGAAAAAAATAACGGATTTTATGGAAAAACAACAACCCGCATCAACATTCTCCTCTTTATCTGACATGCCGAAAAGTAGTAACATTTTTAAACCCTAGTTTCATGTATCTGCTGGTTACAATTTTGTAGATTCTAACTCAACTGTGACATTGGCATGCTCAGAATTTGAGTGCGAATTTTTTGTAAACTATTATCGAAGAAGTAGCCAATAAAAAGGCTAAATCTAGGGTAGTCAAAAAAACAATGAAAATTTTAAAAATGATCAGGAATCCACAATGAATTCAACAGAAAGATCAAACTTACGCCTGTAGGATAAAAATATGAATCTAATTACTAACCTTGAAAACGAGAGTTAGGCCAAACAGGTACATTGATTTCTTGTAAGGGTGCTTTCCAAGCACAACTGGCTATCCAGCCGATCATGATTCCTAGCGTTAAAAGTAATAGTATTTTTTTTATCATAACGTTTATTTAATATTTAATAACAAAATTAACTGCACTATTGAGAGGCCTTGATTCATTGCCACCGTGATAGTCAACGTAAGAACTGCTGGGATAAGTACCGTGGTAACATTTTGCAGTCATTGCCGTTTGGCTTCTTGGAGGGTCTTCAAAACCCGTGGTATAAGAATGGTTATGACTCAGTATTTCATCCAATTCGAATGCTCCAATCGTGTTGGTAATAAGACCTTGTCCGTAATTAAAAAATCGATCACCGGTATCTATTTTTTTATTCTTATCCCAGCCTCTTAAAAATAGTCCGCGTAAATCCGGTACGGCGAAATAAGCTTGATTTATTGCACGCATGGTTTTTTGAGTGACTTGATCTGCCGTATCGTTTTCTTCAATATCAACTACAATGCCTGTTCCATCCGATTTTGGATCGGATCCTTGTTTGTTCTTTCGATACCAAACATAAAAATTTTCGGGTGTCGTAGTTGCAAATGTCCAATAGCTTCCCGGTTTAATTTGGCTGGCTTCATTGATTTTTACTAAAGTCATTTGATGACCATTTAAAGTTTCAGCTAAACACAAAGCCACTTCTTCGGCAGTCTGCGTTGAAAACAGATCTAACTTTATTCCGTTTAATGAGGGAGGTTTTGGATCAATGCCCTGACCATCAACGGTAAACCAAACATAATAAGTGACATTCGTTGTTGAAAATTGCAGCCATTGACCGGCTAAATTTTTACTATCTGTACATTCAATTTGAAAT
>CASFML010000168.1 GCA_949295795.1 uncultured Gammaproteobacteria bacterium
TTAATAGCGGTGCATATAGCCGTTTCCACCCAGCCCCCCGACCAACCTATACCATCACCCGACAAATAAAGCCCTGTATCGTGAATGGAATTTACGGATTTATATTGGTTAAATAAAACCTTTTCATTTTCAAGCTGTCCAGGAGGATTTAATTTAAACGCACCATGATAGTATTTTTCAAGCTGCCAATTAATGTTAATAATTTCATTATTAATGGGTATTAGTTTTTTTGTTAACTCAGGCGATATCAATTGTAGATTTTTTTTGAATAGATAAAATGCCTCATCTTTATCGAAACATGCAATTTTATCGGAATCTTTCCCCCAGGTGTAACTTATACAAATAACACCATAATTGGTATGCGGGTAATCTAAGAAATAGGTACCTTTATTGATGCCATCTGAAATGATACATTGAGGAGTTTTTTCTGTTTTCCAAAATTTTTCTTTTACGCAAAAAAACGTTTTTGATGAACTAATTAAATTCTGTTCTCTTAAAGCGCGTTGTACATCGCCTTCCAACATGCTATGTCCTTGCGCATTAGGTGAGGTTAACCCTATAAGTTGCGCACAACGTGAAGTTCCAGTAAATATAATTGCTTTATATTCTTTACTGATTTTATTCTGTTCGAGTAAATCGTTATAAACTAGAATAGGATTTTTAGATTTATGATTATAATTAATTTCTATAACAGGACAATTTAGCTTTAAATTTGGATTGATGTTCCCAATAATACAACCAAATACTTCCTGACATAGTTTTTGGGGTAGCATTTCTAATGAATCAGGTATGCTTAATTGATTGACTTCATAAGTGTTTAAAATAATTCTCAGGATTTCAATAAATGATGTTTCAAATATCGGTTGAAATCCACCCGTTCCAATACCTAAGATACCAAAGGCAGTCATATATTTGGCATGCTCAGATAATAATGTATATTCCGATAAAACCTGGTAAAAACTTTTGTGTTCATACTTAGCTTGTAGATGTTCCCAAAGATGAGCGACTTCAGTTAATTTGCCTTGTTGCCATTTTTGATGCACAGAATCTATTATGGGTAAAATGATATCCTCCCAATTTTTCGAAATTTGTTTAATTTCAGGAGGTAAATGGGTATTGGCTCGCCAAATAAAACTATCTTTCCCTA
Organism: uncultured Gammaproteobacteria bacterium; assembly: GCA_949295795.1. Taxonomy (GTDB): domain Bacteria; phylum Pseudomonadota; class Gammaproteobacteria; order Diplorickettsiales; family Diplorickettsiaceae; genus Aquirickettsiella. Next base: position 1,148 of record CASFML010000168.1, read on the forward strand.
AAGCTAATAGAGTATCTACTAACCCTGGATCAGGGAATATATTACCGGCTTTGATTTCAAATTTTGAAAGGTAATAATAAAATAATTCGCTACACTTGGGCATACGCATTGCGCCCAGTTCCGCGCAAATGGGTTTAGCGTCTTTTGAATCAGAAAAACTAAATTGTTTGGAATATAATCTTCCACCAATTCTATGGGTAGCTTCATAAATAATAGGTGTTAACCCACATTTTTTTAACTCATAGGCGGCAATTAATCCAGAAATGCCCGCTCCAATGATAACTATTTCAGTGCCGTGTTGATTCTTAGGTAATTCGCTGATACGACCTTCAATCAAGTGTTTGTGACTACACAAATTGTCAATGCTAAACTTTGGAGTAAACATAAACACCTCTTCTTTTCTTCAATTAAAACTTGAATTTACTCGTTAGGTTATTACTCATTTCCAATTACCATACAGCTTTTAAGCTACTTATTAATATATTTATACCGATAGAAAAAACAATAAATGCAGAAAATACAGACATTATTTCAATAATAGCAGGGTTGAACTAATTGATAATTTTTTTTGAAAAAAAACAAAAACTTGCAATAATAAAATAAATTAAAACCACTGTAGCACATAAAAAAATACCGTTGAGAGTTTAAAAGGAAGCTCAGCAGTAGTCATTAATAGGATGGAAAGTGACGAACCTCCTATACAAATAGGAACAACCATAGGGATTATGATAGATTTAGGATGAATCTGTGATATTTTTAATTCATTTTAGATAATGATTAAGAAGACTAGAAATGAGAATTATTTTTTTGAAAATTGTCAATTACTCCGAGGTTTTAAATAAATTCCGCCGAGTATCGTTGGCTTTTTAGCACCCGTTACTTCGGGAAGATTACTGGTTTTTCCTTCTAAAGTTTGTTTTGCCATCCAAGCGAATGCCATCGCCTCGACCCAATCACTGGGCACTCCACGATCATCCGTTAATAGTAATTGATGCAAATGACAATGATGTTGTATACGTTTTCGTAAATAAGTATTTTTACTTCCTCCTCCACAGAGTAAAATAACGCCTTGGGTACTTTTAAAACCCTGTATGGCTTTGGCAATGCTGATGGCCACCATTTCGCAAAGTGTTGCTTGCACACTCGCCGGTGATAATTGTCGATTGAGTGTAGCGAGTTGCTTATTAATCCATTTTAAATTGAAATATTCAGGGCCAGTACTTTTGGGAGGCTTTAATTGAAAGTAAGGATCGGACAAAAATTGTTGTAATAACGCTGGGTCAACACTAGCACTGGCAGCCCAAACCCCATCTTCGTCAAACCATTGCTTAAGATAATGCATTATCCATTGATCTAGTAGGCAATTAGCCGGCCCTGGATCAAAACCTAAAACCGGTTTTTTTAAATCAGCTGCTAAATAAGTAATATTAGCAATTCCACCGAGATTTAAAACGATAGTATCTTCTTTTTCAGTGCGAAAAATAGCATTGTGAAAGGCAGGTGTTAATGGTGCACCTTGACCGCCTGCTGCCATATCGCGGCGACGAAAATCCGCGACTGTTGTTATCCCCGTTTGTTCAGCAATAATATTGGGATCGCCAATTTGTATCGTAAATGCATAATTTGATAGATGAGGATAATGAGAAACGGTTTGACCATGACTACCGATTCCTAAGATAGCTTGAGCTGAAAATTTATTTTCAGCTAATAATTTTTTTATCGTATCGACTGAAACCAAGGCAATTTTTTGATCGAGTTCAGCAAATTTTACAAGGTTTATTGCGTCTGTGTTATAAAGTTTACTGAGATCTTCGCGCAAACCATGGCTTAAAGGAAGTTTATAGCTAGCCAGTAACTTGGGTTGTTGAGTAGAAAAATCGACTAGCGCAGCATCCATCGCATCCATACTCGTACCTGACATTAGACCAATATAGAGTTTTTTCATTAGACCCCTTGCTAACCCGCGTTATAAACCTAATTTCAAAACGATTGAGTATTATGATTTTTCATTGACTTCAAATAAAACTTTTTAATTGTATTGCAATGCACTGCGAAAAAATAGTACGCTAAGCTTAAGTAGAGTTGGCTAGACAGTCGCTGTAGTTTCTACTACAGAGGAAAGTCCGGGCTCCATCGGGCAAAGTGCCAGGTAATGCCTGGGGGGCGTAAGCCTACGGAAAGTGCCACAGAAAATATACCGCCTAAGCAGCGTGTCACCTTGGGTGAAACGATACTCACAGTCATCGGATTTTTGGCAAGGCATCGCGAGAATGAATAACCAGAGTGTATGACATGAGGTTACAAGTTGAGCGACAAGCTAGCCAATGTCAAGTGCGAAGTATATAGCTAGGTAAGGGTGAAAAGGTGTGGTAAAAGCACACCGCATCATTGGTAACAGTGATGGCAGGGTAAACCCCACTTGGAGCAAGACCAAATAGGAACCTTTTAGGCATGGCCCATGCTAGGTTCGGGTAGGTCGCTTGAGATATATGGTGACGTATATCCTAGATGCATGACTGTCCACGACAGAACCCGGCTTATCGGCTAACTCTCTTTTCTATAACATTTCTATCTATTACCGATCAGGTAATAATTTCGTTAACTTTTTAATCTATCTACTGGTTTTGTGCTTATAAAACACATTTATTTAAGCACGTCCAGCTAATGCTTGACAAGAAGCAATTCTGATTCCTATAGTGTAATTAAGTGGCAAAAAGTGGGTAAATGTGGGTAGAAATGGGATAAATTATGTTTCGGGGTATAAATTTGGTAGTGATCGATGCGAAAGGCCGGATCAAGTTACCGGTGCGTTATCGACAGCTACTACCTACAGATAAAGAACCTCAGTTTGTACTAACCATCGATACCGAGTCTCCTTGTTTATTGCTTTATCCTATACATGAGTGGGAAATCATCGAAGAAAAACTGCAGGCTTTACCCAGCTTTAATCCGGCAGTGCGTCGTATTCAACGTTTATTGATTGGTCATGCAACAGATTTGGATTTAGATACAAATGGTCGAATTTTATTGCCAGCATTATTAAGAGATTATGCGCATTTAGAAAAAGAAATTATGGTTGTTGGTCAAGGTAAAAAGATTGAGTTGTGGGGTGCTAGTGAGTGGAATGATTATCGCACCCAATGGATTTTAGACACCGTTAAGCCCGGAGATCTGCCTGATGAATTACAGACCTTAGCGTTGTAGGCGACAGAGATGCAAAAACAACAACATCATCCTGTTTTACTTACAGAGGTTATTGAAAATTTAACGATTGATAGGGAAGGCATTTATATCGATGCGACCTTTGGGCGCGGCGGACATGCTGGAAAGATTTTAAGTTATCTAGGAAAAAAAGGAAGCTTAATTGCTATTGATAAAGATCCCGCAGCGGTGGCTTATGCAAAGCAGGAATGGGGACAAGATGAGCGTTTCAAGATTTATCAAGGTTCATTTAAAAATTTAAAAGAAATAGCAGAATCTGCAGGGATTTTAGGGCGAGTATCAGGAATTTTATTAGATTTAGGGGTTTCTTCACCCCAATTAGATCAGGCAGAGAGAGGATTTAGTTTTTTACGGGATGGGCCATTGGATATGCGTATGAATCCAAAAGCCGGAATCAGCGCAGCAGAATGGCTAGCGTGTGCACATGAGAAGGAAATTGCACAAGTTTTAAAGGACTACGGGGAAGAACGTTACGCAAAACATATTGCTCGAGCAATAGGCGAAGAACGAAAATTAAGACCTATTGTAACAACGGTTCACTTAGCGAATGTGGTGAAATTAGCTCACCCGCGTTGGGAGAGGCATAAACATCCCGCTACACAAACCTTTCAGGCAATACGTATTCGAATTAATAATGAATTGGAAGATTTAAAGGTCTGCTTAGAACAGAGTATAGAAGTGTTAAAGCTAGGTGGACGTTTGTTAGTGATTAGTTTTCATTCATTAGAAGATCGAATCGTAAAACGTTTTATTCGTCAGCATACTCACGAAGCGATGGAATTAAAAAAGCTACCTTTCGTGACAGCTGAGTGGAGACCTAAATTAAAAAGTTTGGGTCGCGGGATTAAACCGGATGCGTATGCGATCAAAGCCAATCCACGATCGCGTAGCGCAGTGTTACGAATTGCGGAGAAAATATCATGAATATGGCAGCACGCGCTTTAACACAAAATACCTTGACATGGGATCAAGGTAAAAGCTGGGTTATTTCCTTAAAGATGTTAGGCCTTATTTTGCTAACACTTGCCGTATTATCTTCAGCGCTTTCAGTTATCTATATAAAAACCGTACAACGGAATTTGTATAGTCAATTACAAGCTAGTCAACAAGCTAGCGATAATTTAAAAACTGAATGGAGTCAATTGTTACTCGAAGAAAATACCTGGGTGGCACCTGTTCGGATTCAAACCTTAGCGCAACAAGAATTAGGAATGCGAATTCCCGAAATGAAAAACACGGTTTTATTAACGAAGTCTGTTTGAAAATGTTATTTGATTGTTCGCCTCCGACGCAAGTCCTTAATTTGGTTTGGCAAGAGGTGTAATTTACATGCAGGTTCCTCCGCTTAAAAAAAATAAATTGACTTCTGTTACGAAATACCAATGGCGCTTAATGATTGTGATTTTCATATTAATGATTATCGCTTTTGGTTTAGTGAGTCGACTCATTGATTTAACCGTTATTAACCGACAATTCTTGCGTAAACAAGGTAATGCCAGAACCGTGCGTACCTTAAATATTCCTGCACATCGGGGTATGATCTTGGATCGTCAGGGTGTGCCTTTAGCGATTAGTACGCCCGTAGAAGCTATTTGGATTGATCCCGCTTATTTCAGACCTAATCGGCAGCAGCTTTCTTTATTAAGTCATTTTTTACAAATTAATCCGAAAACCATTCATGAAGTAGAATTACACGGTCAATTTAAAGAATTTATTTATTTAAAGCGTGGTTTAAATCCGAATTTAGCAAAGCAAGTCAAAGATCTAAAAATTCCCGGTCTTTTTTTACAAAATGAATATCACCGCTATTATCCAGTAGGTCCGGTAATGGCGCATGTGGTGGGTTTAACTAATGTGGATGATAGAGGACAAGAAGGTTTGGAGTTAGCTTATAATAATTGGTTAGAAGGTCAGTCCGGTTTAAAGAAAGTAATTAAGGATCGATTAGGCCATATCGTTGCGGATATACGATCAATTCGTCAACCCAGACAAGGACATGACTTACAATTAAGTATTGATAAACGCATCCAATATATTGCATTTAGAGAGCTGAAAACCGGCATTGAACGTTATCAGGCCGATTCAGGATCAGTAGTTGTGCTCGATGTTACAACCGGCGAAGTTTTAGCGATGGCCAATTGGCCTTCCTACAATCCTAA
>CASFML010000169.1 GCA_949295795.1 uncultured Gammaproteobacteria bacterium
ATTTGGTATACGCGCGTAATATCGAAACTTCACGCCAGGTTAATTGTCCTGCCAATATTAAGCGATTAAAACCATCATTTTCGACCTGGCCAGACCATATTTTACAGAAAGCGTCTTGAAAAATTTCTTTTACCTGTGAAACATCTACATCGTCAATATGAACGGGCTTTACACCAAAATCATTGATCCAAATGCGATGACCATCAGGTAGCGTAATTTCTTGTGGCCATTCATCCATAACACGTAAACCCATATTTTCCAGAACGGGTAAGGCATCAGACAATATAATGGGTTTTCCTGCCTGAAATAATTTAAATCTTAATGGCACACCCTTTTCATTTGCAGACGGATAAAAATTCATTTCTAAAGGATGTTCAGAAGTAATTTGTTCTAATTGTTCAATATCATGTACGGCTGTGTTCGCAGAAAAACTATCTCGATAACCGCTAGGAAAAGCATACATGTATTTTTGTAATAAGCGGCCGCCTTCTTGCTCACCATAATACTCAATTAAAGCTTGACGCAACTCTTCTTTCCAAGAACGAGCTACTTCAATCAGTTGTGATTCAATTTTTTTCACATCGTAGGTTAAATCCTTCTTAGGATCAGTTCGAATTAAAAAATGGACACGTGCTAGATTTGAATCTCCAAATAATGTAGAAAAACCAATTTCAATACCGGAAAATTCGCGAACCAAGATCTTTTCCATCTGGCGTTGTAGATCGGTGTTTAGCTGCTCTTTGGGCAAATAAACTAAACAAGAAATAAAGCGCCGATAATTATCTTGTCTAACGAATAAACGAACGGTTCTTTGTTCTTGGATATGTAAAATACCTAAAGAAAGTTGCGTTAGCTCTTTGACTGAAGCTTGAAACAAATCATCACGAGGTAAACTTGAAAGAATGTCTAATAATGCTTTTCCAGCATGACCTTTTAAAGGTAAATTTGAATTTTGTAAAATTAATTGTATCTTACGCCGGATCAATGGAATGCTACGGGGATCACTATGATAAACCGTAGAAGTAAAAAGACCAATAAACCGCCTTTCTCCAATTAATTCCCCCTTTGCATTAAAACGTTTAACACCAATATAATCAGCATAAACAGACCGATGCACTCTAGATTTGCTATTGGTTTTAGAAATAACCAACACTTGGGGAGAGAACGCTAATCGCCGCGCCTCCGGTGGCAACTCTGTTAAAGGTTTTTCTTCCTTGCTTCTGGTTTCATCCCTCAAAACACCTAATCCTGATTTTTTGATCATGCGTAATGTTTTATGATCTTTACTTAAATCATAGTCACGGCAACCTAAAAACGTAAAATGATCATTCAGCAACCAATTCAAAAAATCTTTAGATTCTGCAACATCGACTGGATCATAGGGTGAGGAATTTTGTTCCAACTCCTTTAAACAATCTTGCATTCTGGAACGCATTTCAGGCCAGTCGTTTACAACGATACTAACTTGCGCTAACACCTTCTCCAGTTTTTTAGCTAATTTATTAAGATCTTCATTATCCGAATTTTTATCAATTTCCAAATAAATTAATGCTTCAGTTTGTTTGTCGCCGATAGTGTCATAAGGTAAAACCTCAATGACTCTTCCTTGTTTATCACGGCGAAGTTTTATATTTCCAAAATGAATATTAAAAAAAATGTTAAATCCTTGTCGAATAATCTCCATGCGAGTGGAATCTACTAAGAAAGGCTTATCTTCGGCAACGATTTGTACGATACTATATTTACTTTCCCAACCGTCTTTTTCAAAATTAGGATTATAAACACGGATATTTGCTTTGCCAGGTAAACGCTGGTAGATGAGACTCCAATGAGAAACCAATGCTGCCGCAAGATTTTCTGCAGATCGACTTTCTAACGTTGCTAAATCGGTATGAGCATAATACTGCTTGGCAAAAGCAGTAAATAACTTTGCTTGTTCTTTAGGCACCTTTGGCAAGGCAAATCTCAAAATTTTATCTACGATCGACTTATAAACACGGTTAGTAAGGTTGTTCATATTGAACTAAAAGATTGAATGATAATAATTCCCCATACCCGTTGGTAAAATCCTTTATCCATTACTCCTGTTTATAACCAATAGACACTTTATGAGGGGTCAAGTAAACTAGCACATTGTAATACGCTCCCTGCAAAAAACCAATGAAAACCATTTAATTTTTATGTCAGCTTCTAATAGCGATTCTGCAGAAATCAACAAGTTTACACAAATGGCTGAGCAATGGTGGGATATTGAAGGCCCCTGCAAACCCTTGCATATCATCAATCCTTTGCGCTTGGAATTTATAGAGGCCCAACAAACTCTTCAAGGTCAAGAAATAATCGATATTGGTTGTGGTGGAGGAATATTAACCGAGGCATTGGCTAAGCAAGGGGCACAGGTTACGGGGATTGACAAGAGCAGCGCGCTTATCCAAATGGCAAAAAAACACGCTAAAGAAAACTTGCTACCTATCAAATATTACCAGACAGACGCAGAATCATTCGCGAAAAATCATAGCCAATCCTTTGACGCGGTATGCTGCATGGAACTCTTGGAACATGTCCCTGACCCTTGTTCACTGATACAAGCTTGCAGTGACCTGGCTAAACCTGGGGCCAATATCTTTTTTTCGACTATTAACCGTAATCCACGATCTTATCTATTAGCCATACTCGGAGCGGAATATATTTTAAAACTTTTACCTAAAGGAACACATGATTATAAAAAATTTATTTGTCCCTCTGAATTAGCCAAAGCAGCTCGAAAAGCTAATTTGATCCTGCAAAGGTTTCAAGGCATTCACTATAACCCTCTTAACCGGCATTATGCCTTAGGAAAAGACATTCAAGTCAACTATCTTGCTGCCTTTAGGAAGCGCCTTTAATAAATCATGTCATCTTTAATATTAAAGCATACAAAAATCGACGGTTTACTTTTTGATCTCGATGGTACGTTATTAGATACTGCTGCCGATTTAACAGCAGCTCTTAATCATGTTTTGGAATTAAAACAACTCAAGCCCCTATCGCTAGATGAGGTTCGACCTAGCATTTCCACTGGAGTAGCTGGTTTATTAAATTTAGGCGGGATCACGACTAAAGACCCTATTTTCGCAATTTTACGTCAAAAATTTCTTGACTATTATCGCCAGCACATTTGCATGCATACTCATTTATTTCCAGAAGTGGAAACCTTAATTAATTATTTGCAAGAAAAAAAATGGGCATGGGGAATTGTTACTAATAAATCGGCTAGTCTTACCGAAAACTTAATTAGCAAATTTCCATTACTGAATAATGCAAACTGTATAATTGCTGGTGATACACTTAAATATAGTAAACCCCATCCTCTACCCTTATTACATGGCTGTGATTGCATAGGCTGCCTGCCAAAAAATTGTATTTATATAGGTGATGCTAAATCCGATATCGAAGCAGCTAATGCAGCAGGTATGTTTAGCCTTATCGCGCTTTATGGATTTATTGACGCTAATGAGGACGTGGATAACTGGAATGCTTCTGCAAAGATTTCCTCACCACTCGATATTATTCAATATTTAAAATAATTTCATTGATTGCAATAAATCCGTCTGATTTTCATCATCAATTTGGTTATCTAAATTGTTAGGCAATGCTAAAGGAGATATCTGTATTGATCGTTTTCGTTTAGATGTCATTTCAATATCTTTCGATTTAATCCTTTTTTTTGTTTTTATTTCACTTAATATTGAAAAAAAAGGTCTAATAGAAACATGTTGCTCAGTTTCTGTATTTTCTGCATTTAGCAAAAAGCTTTGTTGTTTTTTCCTTTTATCATTAATCAATAAAAGTAAATCTTTGGTTTCGTCAGTTTTTAGATCTAATAATAACTGCAAATGTTCCTGATAAGCCTTTTTAGGAAAAGATTCAACGCAACTTAACATACATGTATAAAGGGTTAACAATTTGAAACTAAATACTTCTGGCAGTTCAACCATTAATGCAAAAATATTTGTATCTAAAAAACTTGTTATGTCCTCAATAGTAATAATCGATAAAGCTGCGGTTTCTTTTAATTCTTTTAATTCCTTAAAATGCTCATTCAAATCTTCGTCACTGTCAACTTTTAATATTTTCAAATCTTTTTCTAATTTAAGCAACAATTTATTAAATTGCTTACTAAAGCTTGTTTCTTCATAATCTGCATTATCAACCATAAGTTTTTTAAAAATTATAATCACCATGAAAATATAATCCATTTAATTTTACCATTAAAATTTAAAAAAACTGAATTATATTTTAAAACTGCAAAATAAATCTATAGAAACCCAAAAACCCAACTAAGAATTTTTTGCTATACTTTAAGCTTCAATCCTACCGAGTATGAAAAAATGGCTAATTTGTTAAACCCCACTTTACGCGTTAAAACCAGACCTAATGACGCTAATAAAGCAGGTGATATTTTTGGTGGTTGGTTGATGTCACAAATCGATATTGCTGGGGCTATTACCGCTGCACAACGTGCTAAGGGGCCGGTTGTAACCGTTGCGGTCAAAGAACTAAAATTCTTACAACCTTTATTTATTTACGATATTGCAAGCTTTTATACCAAGATTGTCGCTATCGGAAAAACTTCGGTAACCATTGAGGTAGAAGTGTATGCTGAACGTTACCAAGAAGGAGTGAATGAATCCTCTCAAATTAAGGTTTCGGAGGCCAGCCTAATCTATGTAGCGGTATCAAAACCAGGGGTAAAACGTTTAATCCCTAATGAATAATTAATCAATATTAAACACTGCCGATAGTTATTTCTGCATTAGGCAATGTTATATTTAATTCTAATATCGAACAATTCCCAGTTCGTTCCAGCTCTACCTTTACCTGATCTTGATCAATATCGACATATTTAGCAATGACTTCAATCAATTCCTGTTGTAATTTTGGTAGAAAATCGGAATTATTCTCTGTTCTACGCTCATGAGATACAATAATTTGCAAACGCTCTTTAGCGAGCGTCGCAGTATTTTTAGGTTTATTTCTAAAAATGTAATCTAATAAACTCATGTTGCTATCTCCTCACGACCAAAGAGACGACGTAACAAACCTTTCTTTTCCAATTTGATAAATTTGAAAGCTACTTCTTCGCCTAATAAACGAGACACAGCATCCGCATAAGCTTGATGTGCATCGCTTTCTCCATTCAATGTAACGGGTACGCCTGCATTGGAAGCACGTAGTACTGCTTGTGATTCTGGAATAACACTCAATAAAGGGATAGATAATATATCCAATACATCATCCACACTAAGCATATCGCCTCTTTCTACTCGTGCTAAAGAATAGCGCGTCAAAAGTAAGTGTTGCTTTACGGGCTCAAGGCCTAACTCAGCGCGTCTTGATTTACTATCTAGGATTCCTAACATTCTATCGGAATCTCTGACGGAAGAAACTTCTGGATTACTAACAACAATAGCAGTATCAGCAAAATACATTGCTAACGTTGCACCACGTTCTATTCCTGCTGGTGAATCACAAAGAATATAATCAAAATCTTTTTTGAGCTCTTCTAAAACCTTTTCCACACCTTCCTTTGTTAAAGCATCTTTGTCGCGCGTCTGTGAAGCGGGCAGAATATAAAGATTCTCGAGCCTTTTATCTTTAATTAAAGCTTGTTTAATATTTGCTTCACCGCGAATCACATTCACAAAATCAAAAACAACACGTCTCTCGCAACCCATAATAAGATCGAGATTGCGTAAACCAATATCAAAGTCAATAACGACTGTTTTAAACCCGCGGAAAGCAAGACCTGCTGCCATTGCAGCACTACTAGTCGTCTTACCGACACCACCCTTTCCAGAGGTAATAACAATAATTTCAGCCAAGGGTTGCTCCTATTATCAATTTAAAAAATGTTGTAGCGATTATTTTCAGCTAAGATTATTTTTTAGATTCAGTTAGTATGGTATTGCTTTGTAAGTATTCACGCTATATATTGTTGAGTACGCTATTAAAACACCTATATAGGCCAATCTTACTGGATTTCCTTAAGAAGTGGAAGTTTTCTTACACAAAAGCTGGAAGTTTATTTTTTGTATAAGAAAAATACAAGATGATTTAATATTGCATAATATTAGGTATTAGCAATTAGATTTTTGTAAGTCTCGAAGACCTATTGCACGACAACACAAACAAAAATTCCAAATGTTCAATATATAATCATTATTTATTTTTTAAGTTCTATGCCAAGCCCCGATCAACTGCAAGCTGCATATATTTTGCACGCCCGACCCTTTCGAGATACTAGCTTATTAATAGACGTATTTACCGCTTCGCAAGGCAGAATAAACCTTATTGCCAAAGGTGCACGCGGAGTACGAGGAAAAAAATCTCGCTTTAGAGGATCACTACAAGCTTTTGTACCGTTGTTACTTTCTTGGCGCGGAAATAGTGATCTCATGAATTTAGTCAATGCAGAACCTAACCCTATTCCTCTTCCTCATTATTTAACAGGAAAACTTTTAGTTTGCGGCCTTTATCTCAATGAACTTTTAATTCGTTTGCTTTATCGTTATGATCCTTATCCGCATTTATTCCAAGCTTACCAAACAGCACTTTGCAGCTTATCTGACAATCCAGCTATTGCTTTGCGTTTATTTGAAAAAAAATTGCTAGCTGAATTGGGTTATGCCTTATATCTAAATAAGGACAGTTTAACTAACCAAGCTCTTCTACCTTCTCAATCCTATCAATTCATCCCAAGTCAAGGTTTAGTTGTTTGCTTAAATAAATCTTTACCTAAACAATCCATTTTTTCTGGCTCATCTCTCTTGGCGATGCATCATGAAACATGGGATACCTCTATGCACTTATTGGACGCAAAACGTTTATTTCGTCTCGCTTTAAATTATCTACTCGAAGGTAAAACTATTCGTAGTCGTGAATTATTAATGTTATCGTAGCACTATTATTGGTTAATTCACCGAGCTACTAATTAAAAAGAAGATAGATTTTAGAGCGTCAAATACGTTGATTTGTAAGTTGGCATCTACTAATATCGTCTTTTAAGGCTTAAGTGGTTTTTAAAAAAGTATACAACAATATATTTTAGAATAACACACCGACATTTATGGGGTTCATTATGAGATTTCACATCCATTGTTTACTATCTATTCTTAGTTTATCACTTTTAGCAGGTTGTGCATCCTCTTTATCACCTGATGTTTATACAACAAGTGGAGCTGGTCAAGTCCAACATGTTGCTAAGGGTGTGGTTACCAGTACCCGAGTCGTAAAAGTGACTGGGAATGGCGAGCTTGGTGTCGGAGGAATTGCCGGCGGTGCGCTTGGCGCTATTGCTGGCTCTGAAATAGGTGGGGGAAGAGGTAGTTTAGCCAGCGGAATTGGCGGTGCTTTATTAGGTGGCTTAGCAGGTAACCAGATTCAAAAAGGTCTTTCCACGCAAATGGATGTTGAGTATGTCGTTAGACTCAGAAATAACTCGTTAATTTCCGTCGTACAAGGGCCAACACCAACTTTTAACCGCGGCCAACATGTATTAGTACAATATGGTGCGGGTGGTCGTCCACGCATTATTGCTGACCCTGATTACTACGCACGTTAATCCATTAATTCTTAAAATGCTTAAATAAGGGAAGTTATTCTTCCCTTTTTCAGGAAAAAAATGTCTACAAGTAAACTCAGTAAACGCAATCTATTTTCAACTTTATTATTAGGCTTCTCATCAGGTTTACCACTGGCACTCACCTCTAGCACACTACAAGCCTGGTTTACAGTCACTGGTGCCACTCTGTTGGCTATTGGAAGTTTAAGCCTAATTGGACAACCTTATGTTTATAAATTTTTATGGGCGCCCTTACTTGATCGATGGATCCCCCCTATCTTTGGGAGGCGTCGCGGTTGGATTATTTTAATTCAATTGGCTTTGATAATAGCTATTGTTATTATGGCTTTAATAAATCCCCAGATTAATGCCTCTTTATTAATTACTGTCGCTTTTTTAGTTGCCTTCCTTTCCGCTTCACAAGATATTGCTATAGATGCTTATCGAACTGATATTCTTAAACCCAATGAACGAGGATTAGGAACCACACTTTATAGCTGGGGTTATCGAGCAGCTATGTTGGTTTCGGGTGCATTAGCACTTGCGTTAGCTGAATATATTGGATGGCGTAATACTTATCTGCTGATGGCCGCATTAATAGCCATTGGCCTTTTTGGGGCTTGGTTTGGTGAAGAACCCATGGATGAGCAAGAAAAACATCCACCTACTTCATTACACGCAGCGATTGTTGATCCTTTTAGAGAGTTTTTAAGTAGAAAGTCTGCCTGGTTAATCTTACTATTTATTATATTGTATAAATTTGGTGATGCTCTCAGTGTTTCTTTAACCACACCTTTTCTGATCCGTGGACTGGGTTTTTCTTTAAGTACAGTCGCTTTGGTAAATAAAGGTATAGGATTTTTTGCTGCAATGCTGGGTCTTCTCGCTGGCGGTGTCTTAATGGCGCGTCTAAGTTTATTTCGTGCCTTATTATATTTTGGTATCTTACAAGCCGCAGCCATTTTAGCTTTACTCCATCTCGCTATCATAGGACATAACTATCATTGGTTAGTTTTTGCTATTTCTGTAGACAACTTTTGTAATGCGATGGGTAGTATTGCCTTTATTGCCTTATTAATGAGTTTATGTAACCATCGTTATACTGCTACACAATTTGCCTTATTCTCTGCATTAGCCGGTGTCGGACGAGTTTTTATTGGTCCTTTGGCAGGACTCATTGTTACTTATTACAGTTGGCCGGTATTTTTTATATTATCTCTTGCGGCTTGCCTTCCTGGATTAGGTTTATTATGGTATTTAAGAAACAATTTTAATAATAATCAATTTGACTCCGCTTGAAAAAATTACTTAAATAGCGATTAATCAAGCGCCATAATTGCTTCTATTTCCACTTTAGCCCCCATGGGTAAGCTTGCTACTCCTAGAGTACTTCTAGCAGGATAAGGGGGCTTAAAATAATTTTTCATTACTGAATTAATAGCAGGAAAATCATCGAGATCTTGTAGAAAGATAGTTAGTTTAACCAAATTTTTTAAATCTCCACCAGCAGCTTTGGCAACCGCCGCTAAATTCTCAAATATTTGTTTAACTTGATTTTCAATATTCCCTTCCACTAAAATTCCACGCTTAGGGTCTAATGGAATCTGACCTGATAAATAAACATTCTTATCAATTTTAATGGCTTGAGAATAGGACCCGATTGGCATGGGCGCATCTTTAGTTTGTATTGATATTTTGTTTATCATAATATAAAACCTAAAATAAGTTAAAATCCAGGAAATTTTAACATATCCGACTTGAATTTTCTTAGCCCGCTCCCCATATAAAGTGATGTTGGTGTGATAAAGTTAACTTATTGTGCTCTTTATCAAACATCATTATGATTAGCCCTGCTTTGAGGGGTTAATTTGATTAATATCCTCATTTTGACAGTAATTCTTAAGGAGAAATCTGCATGAGTGTTGCATTAGAAAAACCTTTGGTTGAAAGCTTAGTTCCTATGAACGATCGTATTCTTGTCAAACGCGATGAAGAAGAAGAAAGATCCATAGGCGGCATTGTTATTCCAGACACTGCAAAAGAAAAACCTGTTAGAGGTACTATAGTCTCTGTAGGCCATGGTAAACGCTTAAAATCAGGTCAAATCCAAGCTTTAACCATTAAAGCAGGCGATAAAATCTATTTCGGGAAATATAGTGGAACTGAAATCAAGCTTGATGGGAAAGAATATCTCATTATGCGTGAAGATGATGTTCTGGCGATAATCAAAGACTAATTACAATTTTAACCCTTATTTTTATTTAGAGGAATTAATAAAATGGCTGCAAAAGTTTTACAATTTGGGGTAGAGGCACGTACTTCTATACTACGAGGTGTTGATATACTCGCAGAAGCAGTTAAAGTAACCTTAGGCCCTAAAGGTCGAAATGTTATTTTAGATAAAAGTTTTGGCTCTCCTACCATTACCAAAGATGGTGTTTCCGTTGCGAAAGAAATCGAACTCAAAGATAAATTTGAGAATATGGGCGCACAGATGGTCAAGGAAGTGGCCTCTCAAACTTCAGACGAAGCAGGCGATGGTACCACTACTGCTACCGTGTTAGCTCAGGCTATTTTACGTGAAGGCATGAAAGCCGTGGCTGCTGGCATGAATCCGATGGATCTCAAACGAGGTATTGAAACTGCAGTAGATGCTGCAATTAACGCACTACAAACCATTTCGAAGCCTTGTGATGGAGAGTGGATTACTCAAGTAGGTACTGTTTCCGCAAATGCTGATAAAGCGATTGGTGAAATTATCGCTAAGGCAATGAGTAAAGTGGGTAAACAAGGCGTTATCACTGTAGAAGATGGTTCAGGTCTGAAAAATGAACTTGATACTGTAGAAGGTATGCAGTTTGATCGTGGTTATCTCTCCCCTTACTTCATCAACAACCAACAAAGCATGGCTTGCGAATTGGACAATCCTTATATTTTGTTAGTGGATAAAAAAATCTCTAATATTCGCGAAATGCTGCCTGTACTTGAAAACGTTGCTAAATCAGGCCGATCTTTATTCATTATTGCTGAAGATGTGGAAGGCGAAGCATTAGCCACCTTAGTCGTCAATACTATTCGCGGTATTGTCAAAGTTTGTGCTGTGAAGGCACCTGGCTTTGGTGACCGTCGTAAAGAAATGCTGAAAGACATTGCTATTCTAACGAAAGCAAACGTTATTGCAGAAGAAATAGGCTTAAACCTTGAAAAAACTTCTTTAGAAGATTTGGGTTCAGCTAAACGCATAGTTATCACAAAAGACAATACCACTATCATCGACGGCCAAGGCGATAAAAGCGCGATTCTAGCTCGAATCGATGAAATTGATGCTCAAACTAAAGCTAGTACTTCTGACTATGACAAAGAAAAATTACAGGAACGCAGAGCTAAGCTATCTGGTGGCGTTGCTGTCATTAAGGTCGGTGCTGCGACTGAAATTGAAATGAAAGAAAAGAAAGCCCGTGTTGAAGATGCACTCCATGCAACGCGCGCTGCAGTTGAGTCTGGCATTGTTCCCGGCGGTGGCTCTGCTTTAATTCGCGCATTAAGTGCTTTAAAAGATCTCGAAGCCATTAACTCCGATCATGCGCATGGTATTCAAATTATTGCTGATGCAATGGTTGCGCCTTTACGTCAAATTGTCATTAATGCTGGTGGGCGTCCTGATGTCGTTATTGATAAAGTAATGACTAGTACCGAGGTTAACTACGGTTACAACGCAGCAACCGGTGAATATGGTGACATGATTAAAATGGGTATTTTAGATCCTACTAAAGTAACTCAAACTGCATTGCAAAATGCCGCTTCTATTGCCGGACTCATGATTACTACAGAGTGCATGGTTGCTGAAACTCCTAAAAAGGATGAAGGCGCTGGTGCTCCTAGTGATATGGGCGGCATGGGTGGCATGGGTGGTATGGGCGGCATGGGTGGCATGATGTAAGCTTACGCTCCTCCATATTGTTCCATAAAAAACCCCGCTTCTGCGGGGTTTTTCTTTTTCAATAAATTAAAGCTACACTTATAAAAAGAGTAAAATGATCTTCTAAATTTGGGAATTATTTTTATGTTTAGTCGTATTCTATTATTTTTAG
>CASFML010000170.1 GCA_949295795.1 uncultured Gammaproteobacteria bacterium
AAGATGTTTGCTAATAGAGAGTTAAAATCCAATAACTTTAAGATAGTGACTGAAGATGGTGTGGTGTATATATTAGGCATAGCAACACCCCACCAAGCGGATTTAGCCGTATCGATAGCACGAGATACTTCAGGCGTGAAAAAAGTAGTTAAATTAATTGAATACAAGGAAGTGTAGAATTAAAATTAAATTGATAAAAAGGTTTTTTGATTGTACTCGCAGCCATTGGATTTTTTGAAAGTGGGCCAAATAGTGAGCAACCGTAATGTATTCAACCTACATGACGGTTACGAATTGAACGGCAGCACAGAAAAAAATTCAAATGCGGAAAAATTAAATACTCGAGCAATGGGATTTTTGGCAAGGCGTCGTGAGGGTGAGCAGCCGGAATGTATTCAACCTACATAAGGATTGCGAATCGAACGGCAACGCAGAAAAAAATTCAAGTGCGAAGAGTAATTGTATTAAAATACAAGAGGTTACTGTGGAAATATTATATGGTGTATTAAATTTATCATTCTGGGGTTACGTTGTTGCCTTATTGATTTTAACGCACATTACTATTGTGGGCGTGACGGTGTATTTACACCGTTCTCAGGCGCACCGTTCGTTGGAGTTGCACCCAGCCATCAGTCATTTTTTTCGCTTTTGGATTTGGTTAACCACCGGGATGGAAACCAAAAAATGGGTTTCTATTCATCGTAAACATCACGCGAAGTGTGAGACGGATGAAGATCCGCATAGCCCGCAAACTCGTGGGATTAAAAAGGTCTTTTTTGAAGGGGCTGAGTTATATCGTGCCGAAGCAAAAAATCAAGATACGATGGATCGCTATGGTCAAGGGACGCCCGATGACTGGCTAGAACGACATGTTTATACTAAACATAGCGCAGCGGGTATTGCTCTGATGTTTGTGATTGACATCATTCTATTTGGTATTCCTGGGATTACGATTTGGGCTTTACAGATGGCTTGGATACCTTTTTTTGCTGCAGGCGTGGTGAATGGTATCGGTCATTATTGGGGTTATCGTAACTTTGAATGTCCTGATGCAGCGCGCAACATCATTCCTTTGGGTGCCTTTATCGGCGGTGAAGAGTTGCATAATAATCATCATACCTTCCCAACCTCTGCTAAGTTTTCGGTGAAATGGTGGGAGTTTGATTTGGGTTGGGTATATATACGCTTATTACAGTTTTTAGGTTTATCTAAGGTTAAACGGGTATCACCAAAACTGGCCAATATTCCCGGTAAATCATGTGTGGACTCAGACACCTTAACGGCACTTATTACCAATCGTTTTCAAGTGTTAGCGCGCTATAGTCGCGAGGTACTTCTACCAGTGCTACATGAAGAAAGGTTAAAAGCGAATACCAGTAGTAAAACGTTATTAAAGCGCGCTAAGATTGCATTAATTCGTACTGAATCCTTATTAAATGAAGAAGGTAAACAGCAGATTGCTGCCGTGATGGATAATCATCAGGTTTTAGCACTCGTGTATCAATATCGTCTTAAACTTCAGGCGATATGGGATCGTACGGCTTCAACGCAGCGCGAATTATTAGAAGCTTTACAAGATTGGTGTAAACAAGCTGAAGCAACGGGCGTGTGTGCATTGCGTAAATTTGCAACTAGCCTAGCTGGGTTTTCTACACAAAAAAGATTAGGTTAATACAATAAATAAGTCTAAAAATAACAACAAGGATAGTATTTATGAGTCATCCTTTATTTTTTGATTACAGTATGTAAAAAAACTTAAAGAAGCGGGCGTTGCAGAAAATGTAGCGGAGATTCAGGCAGAAGCATTTAAAGAAGTCATGGAAAATAATTTAGCTACTAAGCAAAACATTAAAGATTTACGTCAAGATATGCTGATGATAAATAAGGATTTAACCCACGATATAAAAGGGTTATCAAGAAGTATAGATCGGGTAAAAAAAGATGTGGTCATGATTAAAAAGGATCTAACCATAAGAGTGGGTAGTATGCTGGCTGTCGCTGTGAGTATTTTGAGTGTGTTGATGACACTTTTACATCGAATCCATTAAAGTATTTGTTCTTTAGCATTTCTTATGTTTGAAACCGCGCCTATTATTCAAAAAATCAAAGAGCTTGAAAACCGTAGTATGGAATTACGGAGGTATCTTTGACTATCCTACTAAACTTGAAAAACTTCAAGAATTAGATCACGAATTACAAGATCCCACTATTTGGAATCACCCTGAAAAAGCCCAACAACTCGGCAAAGAACGTGCGCTATTGCAGCAGGTAGTGGATACCTTTCAGCAATTAGAAAAAGGGCTTAATGATATTAAGGATCTGTATGAGTTAGCTTTAACTGAAAATGCTCAGGATCTATTAGCGACCTTACCACAAGAATTACAAGCTTTGGAAACACGCTTAGAACAATTGGAGTTTCGAAGGATGTTTCCGCGCGAGTTAGACAAAAACTCGGCCTATTTAGAAATCCAGGCGGGCTCGGGTGGCACTGAAGCGCAAGATTGGGCAGAAATGTTATTGAGGATGTATTTGCGATGGGGTGAACAAAACCATTTTAAGGTTGATTTACTCGAAGTTTCGGCAGGAGAGGTTGCAGGAATAAAAAGTGCGACAATTAAATTTGAAGGTGAATATGCTTATGGTTGGTTACGTACCGAAACCGGCGTGCATCGTTTAGTTCGTTTATCGCCTTTCGATGCCAATAAACGCCGTCATACTTCTTTTGCGGCGGTATTTGTATCCCCAGAGGTTGATGAATCCATCGATATACAAATCAATCCCGCTGATTTACGTATTGATACCTATCGGGCGAGTGGTGCAGGCGGGCAACATGTTAATCGTACTGATTCAGCCGTACGTATTACGCATATTCCAAGTGGTGTGGTTGTACAATCACAAAGTGATCGATCTCAACATAAAAATCGAGATCAAGCGATGAAGCAATTGCGCGCAAAATTATACGAGTTGGAATGTCGCAAGCGCGCTGAAGAAAAGCAGAGCCAAGAATCTTTGAAACGCGATATTGGCTGGGGTAGCCAAATACGTTCTTATGTATTAGATGATGCACGGATTAAGGATCTACGTACGGGTGTTGAAACCGGCAATACTCAGGCGGTATTAAATGGCCAACTTAATCTCTTTTTGATTGCGAGTTTAAAAGCAGGCTTATAAGTCTTCGAATTTTAGCGTATTTTGTTATTATGCGACTGGAAAGGTGCTTTTTCTTTGCTGTCATCTGCTAAACTAGAACGCTTAAAATCTATAAGTTTGGAAACAACATCATGAGCCATGAAAAAGTAAAGACAACGAATGATGCCGAAGATTTATTTTCGCAACGTTTGGCTAAACTTAATGAATTACGACAGCATAAAGAAGCCTACCCGAATCATTTTCGTCGAGATAGCTTAGCCGCTGATTTATATCGTCAGTATGAGCAAAGTGACACTGAGCTATTACAGCAAAAAAACCAAGTCGTACAGCTTGCTGGCCGAATAATGTTAAAACGCGATATGGGGAAGAGTTTATTTCTCGATCTACAAGATATGTCGGGAAAAATGCAGATCTATGTTAAACAAGATACGCTCGGATTAGAAGACTTTGAAGCGGTTAAACGTTTGGATCTGGGTGATATTGTGGGTATCGAAGGTATTTTGTTTCGTACTAAAACCAATCAGCTCTCCGTGAAAGCAAAAAGGATTGACTTATTAAGTAAATCTCTACGTCCCTTACCGGATAAATTTCATGGACTTTCAGAATCCGATAAGGAACAACGTTATCGACAACGTTATTTAGATTTGATTACCAATGAAAAAACCCGAAAAACCTTTCAAATTCGTTCCCAATTGATCAGCGGAATTCGCCAGTTTTTAAATCGACTTGGGTTTGTTGAAGTAGAAACACCGATGATGCATGTATTACCCGGTGGTGCTCTAGCACGACCTTTTACTACGCATCATAATGCCCTAAATATGGAATTATTTCTGCGTGTAGCCCCCGAATTACATTTAAAACGCTTAGTGGTCGGTGGAATGGAAAAGGTTTATGAAATTAATCGTAATTTTCGGAATGAGGGCCTTTCGACTCGACATAATCCTGAGTTTACGATGTTGGAATTTTATCAAGCCTATGCCGATTATCATGATTTAATGGATTTAACCGAACAATTAATTCGCGAATTAGCGGCCACTATTTTGACGACTGAACAATTGACTTATCAAGGAGAAACCTATGATTTGTCAAAACCGTTTAAACGTTTAAGCGTAGTTAATGCCATACTTGAATATAATCCAAAATGGCAGCTGAAAGATATGACTGAGTTATCATCATTACAAAAAATTGCTTCGGCATTAAAGATTCCAGTGAGTCAGTCTATTGGAAAATTGCAGTTTGCGGTGTTTGAAGAAACAGTCGAGCAAAAATTAAAGCAACCCACATTTATTACCGAGTATCCTATCGATGTATCCCCTTTAGCGAGACGGAATAATGAAAATCCGCAAATAGCCGATCGTTTTGAGCTTTACATTGGCGGACGAGAATTAGCGAATGGATTTTCTGAATTAAATGATCCAGAAGATCAAGCTGCACGTTTCAAACAGCAAAGTTTGGCAAAATCTGCAGGCGATTTAGAAGCGATGCCTTACGATGAGGATTATATTCAAGCATTGGAATACGGTTTACCGCCTACCGCAGGAGAGGGGATTGGGATTGATCGATTAACAATGTTATTTACTGATTCAGCCTCAATTCGGGATGTTATTTTGTTCCCTTTAATGCGTCCGGAAACTAAAAGTGAATGATATGATATAGATGAGGCCATCTATTCTAGATGGCCTCATCCTACCGATAAATTATAGTGCTTAGCTTAAAAAACTATTTGATCTTATCTTCTTCAAACAGCTCATGTTTGCGAGTGATAGGATCATATTTTTTGAATTTTAATTTATTGGGTGTGGCTTTCTTATTTTTATTGGTCGTATAGTAATAAGCGCTGGCCGTCGATTTTAATTTAATTTTATCACGCATGATATATTTTTTTCCCGTTTAAACCTTCTCGCCACGTTGACGCAACGTCGCTAAAACCTTATCACTACCTTGTTTTTGGATAATACGCAAACCATCGGCGGTTATTCTTAATTTAACAAAGCGGTTTTCAGTAGCCACCCAAAGGCGACGAGCATGTAAATTAATCTGAAAACGACGTTTAGTTTTTCGGTTAGAGTGAGAAACATTATGTCCCACCATGGGTTTTTTAC
>CASFML010000171.1 GCA_949295795.1 uncultured Gammaproteobacteria bacterium
TTATCTTTTTGACTCATAATGACTAACTACATACTCCTCTACAATATGTTGAAATTGTTGGACGATATTATCACCCCGTAAGGTAGCGACCTTACGGCCATCCGCAAATACCGGTGCAATCGGATGTTCACCGGTGCCCGGTAAACTTATACCAATATTGGCATGTTTGCTCTCTCCGGGTCCGTTCACAATGCATCCCATGACGGCTAACGATAAATTTTCTACACCCTGGTATTGTCGTGACCAAATCGGCATACGATCTTTAATATAGCCTTCCACTTGTGTAGCTAATTCTTGGAAATAACTACTCGTGGTTCGACCGCAGCCGGGGCAAGCTGACACCGAAGGCATAAAGGCACGTAAGCCCAATGATTGTAAAATTTGTTGGCAAACGATCACCTCTCGATTTCTATCACCACCTGGCTCAGGGGTTAATGAAGCGCGAATGGTGTCACCTATACCCTCTTGTAATAAAACCGCTAGTGCCGCTGTGCTAGCCACTATCCCTTTCGAACCCATTCCAGCCTCGGTTAAACCTAAATGAATCGCATAGGAGCACCGCGCCGCTAAATTACGATGGATGGCAATTAAATCTTGGACCCGACTAACCTTGCATGATAAGACGATCTTACTGGCTGGCAACCCAATTTTTTCAGCGCGCTCGGCACTTAATAAAGCCGATAAGACTAAGGTTTCCTGCAATACCTCTGCGGCAGAACGGGGCTGCGCCGATTGCGCATTTTTATCCATCTCACGAGAACTCAGATCCTGATCCAAACTCCCCCAATTAACCCCTATCCGTACCGGTTTATCATGCTTCAATGCCACTTCTATCATCTGTGTAAATTGGATATCGCGCTTTTCACCATAACCCACATTACCGGGATTAATACGATATTTATCTAAGGCTTTGGCACAGTCCGGATAGGCCTGTAAAAGACGATGGCCATTATAATGAAAGTCACCGACGATTGGCACAGAATAACCTGCCTCACGAACCTTATCGCGAATAAAAGGCACCTGTTGCGCTGCTTGCTCAGTGTTTACGGTGATCCGAACCAACTCTGAGCCGGATTGAGCTAATTCGATGATTTGCTGGGCTGTGACTGAAGCATCCTCGGTATCGGTATTGGTCATTGATTGCACAATGATAGGTGCCCCACCACCGAGTAGAACCGAACCGACTTGAACGGGGGTGCTGGTTCGGCGTACGATGGGGGCTGAAAACGATTCCGATTCAGCCATAGAGAACTTCTCCTTTATTTTTTAAGTACGGATGAAAATAGCCGTCTATTGCGGTATACTCTAGCACATTATGAAGTCAAGTAAACATACTAAAACAAGTCTAAAGACAAGGGAGATGGCTATGAATACTCACTTACAAGTCCTATATCAATCACTACCCATCACGAGTACTGACGCTTATATTGCACGCTTAAAACAAATCCCGGTGTTAAGTGCCGAAGAAGAAACCAAACTCGCCGAACGCTATTATCAAAATCAAGACCTCATCGCCGCCAAAAAACTGACTATTGCCAATCTACGCTTCGTCGTACATATTGCGCAAACCTATATGGGCTACGGTCTGGCATTGGCGGATCTGATCCAAGAAGGCAATATTGGTTTAATGAAAGCGGTTAAACGTTTTGACCCTAAAGTAGGCGTACGTCTAATCTCATTCGCGGTACATTGGATCAAAGCAGAAATTCAAGAATTTATCTTACGTAATTGGCGCATCGTCAAAATAGCCACCACCAAAGCACAACGTAAATTATTTTTTAACTTACGTAAAATGAAAACCCATCTAGGTTGGTTTAATCAAAAGGAGATCGAAGCCGTTGCACGCGATCTCGGTGTTAAACCCGAAACCGTACGCGAAATGGAATCTCGTTTGGCCGCTAACGATATGAGTTTAGATGTCAGTAGTGATGAAAATAACGATACCAAAACCACTCAATACCCATTACTCGATCTGCATTTCGAAGATAATCGTTATGATCCAGCTCGTTTACTTGAAGCGAGTGATACCATTGAATCCAGTCAAGATCATTTACATAAGGCATTGGCCCGATTAGATGAACGAGAACAAACGATTATCAGAGATCGTTGGCTCACCGAACCGAAGATTACCTTGCAAGAATTAGCCGATCGTTATCAAGTATCGGCCGAACGAGTGCGTCAACTCGAGCAAAAGGCAATTAAAGCACTCCGTCATGCGATCGAGGAACAAGCGGCATGAAATCGCTAATGAAAAGATTAAATCCTGATAAAAATTTTGTCAGTGATATTGATAAATTTCTTGTCGAATTTGATAAACGACATCCCCAGAAGTCCGCTTCACAAGAGCAAGAAATAGAACAATACCGCGTATTAATGGCAAAGCGTGACATAAAAACCGATAGTTACTCATGAATATCACAACAATAAGATTTTTTGACAGATGCTGCCGTCCATGCCAGTCATCCTAATCTATCATCCATCAGAATTGCGAAGTGACGGCACAACAATGTCAAATGCGGAGAGTATCTTATGTTTCTAGAAATTGAACTAAAACTCAGCATTGCTCCAGAGGATGTTAATCTTCTCTATTGTCATGCTTTATTACAACATAGCAGCACTCAGGCTATTTCCGTAGAGCAACTGGTTAGTCGCTATTTTGATACCTCCGATCTGGCCTTATGGCAGCAAGGTCTATCAATGCGTGTTCGCGAAGCAGCGGGCCGTACCATCCAAACCCTAAAAACGTCGGGTAAGCAAATCGGTGATCTACAACATCGGCATGAATGGGATCAACCGGTAACACAAAACATACCGAATATTGAACAGTTCACTGACCCTCAGCTAATAACCAAACTACAAACAATCCTTGGTAACAAACCCTTATTAGAATTATTTCACACTGACTTCCAACGCAGTTCATGGAACCTCAATACCGGAAATGGCACACAAATTGAGTTAGTTTTAGATCAAGGTCTCGTCAAAACCGCCGACAAGCAAGCGGTTTTACACGAACTTGAATTGGAACTAAAACAAGGTGATAGCCAAGAATTGTATAAGATAGCCGAACTTCTCAAACAAACCATTCCGCTTAGCGTGGAAACGCGTAGTAAGGCGGAACGGGGCTACTTGCTCTATAATGACAATAAAATGTCATCTAATTATGTATAGTTAATCATCAATAATTAGAGTAATATCACCGCAACTTAACAAAAAACTTAATTGTATGCTAGAAAACCCAGTCACACATAAAAGCCAAAGAGAAAAGCTCATTCTAATCGAAGGAGTTACCGAAACTGGCGAGAAATTCAGACCCAGCGATTGGGCTGAACGAATGTGCGGTTGTTTAGCGAGTTTTACCAATCGCCGCATGGTTTACTCCCCGCAACTACGTCCAATGATCAATCAGGAAAGCCGTACCAAATGTCTGGTTCTCGACCCTAAACTCAAAGAAACCAATCCTGATATTTTTGACTGTATTATGAAATTTGCCGGCGAAAACCAACTTAAAATCAATAAGTCTTATACAGAGCCTGAAGAAAACATCACCGATCAAAATTAATAATCTTTTTTGATCGGCGATATAGGCTGATTAATTATTATTTTTATTTTATATCGTGTTTGCTCTCGCTCTGATATTTTGAATCTGCTCACTAGACTGTGGTTGCATAACCCTATAAATAGGTTGCATAGGCATATAAAGGTGTTCCGAAGTAGTATCTTCAGTTTTTTCAGGAGTAGATTCATTTTGAGTTTGCGCTGTGCTTGTAATAGAGTCCTGTCGAAAAAAGACAGAAAAATTTTGATATCTCGGTGAATCCGTACTATTTCTCTGGCTGTTTGAAATTTTATCGTAAATATCACTATCAACATATTCTTTATAACGATCATGTAATTCTTTTAAAACGATATCAGAATCACTTTCTCTATCAGGAGCATAATAACTGAGCATGGTTAAAAATAGTTTATAAGCTAATTCAGCTTCACATTCAGTAATTTTTAATTTATTTGAACTTATTTTAGCAAAGATTTCTCTATCATTTAAGTTTATAACTGACGAAGATTTGTCTTTTAAATTTTCGTCAGTATCTAAAGGTATAGGTGGTAAAGGTCTAGTACTGTTTGATGAAATATTGCTACTCTCAGATTCTGAAGAAGAAGAGTTTGTCTTTTCATCATGTAAACTACTTTGTGAACTGTCATTCTCACATTTATAATTATCAACTTCGGTTTTTACTGTTCTTTGGTTAATTCGAAATATTCTTTTAAGGGTACTCCTTCTACTTTGAATCGTATTTCCTTCACTTTCTTTTTTATTATTATTAGACGCTTTTTCTTTATTTTTAAACATTTTCTTCTCCGATAAAAATTATCTTCATCATAAATAAAAAATATTAATTCTAAATTAATACTAAATTTAGATTTGCTTAAATCATCATTCATTATTTATTTTTTTCTATTTCATTTTTCTTTAATAAAACACGCTTAGACTAAGTCTTTTTATTAGAGGAAAATAAAAATGTCGAAATCTAATGAAAATTTTTTAATGATAAAATTAAAATATGTTATTGAAAAATTCCAAAATGAAATAAAAGATTTACACTTTACCCACTATGAAAAAAATGGTTATAATTTTTTATATTTACTTAAAGAACATATTATTAATGAGATTCCTAAGTTAAAAACTAAATTAAAAGAATTATTTCAATTAACCCACTATTCTGGACTACAAATTATTGGCGATTCAGCCGCATTCAGCGATACAGCCATCAATTTTTGTTAAAAAAATTAACGGAATTAAAAACCTTTAAAGGATTAATTTTTTATGGTTTTACGGGCGAAGGGGCTAATGGTATCGTTGCCGATTTGGTTAAAAATGAAATAATATTAGCCGAAAAGGTGATGGCTAACATTGTTGCCAATGAAAGCCTAACGGTTATAGAAGCATATCAATGTCCATACAGTAAAACAATAAAAAATTTTTTAATTGTGGATGATGGTATGGGTGGTTGCCACTTTGGAGATGATATCAATCTTTCGGATTCTTTAGCAGAACAGTTAATTTGTTTAGAAGGTGGTGTAATTTCTTTTGGTCAAATCCTCAATACCTTAATTCGTCATGATAAACCGCAGATAACCATGTACACCGGCTTACGTAATAAAGATAACGCCGATCTTGAACGTAGCTTATTTTCTGCAAGTGAATTATTTTTTACATTGAAACAAGCGATACAAGCTAATCGTTTGGAAAATAGCGATCAACTTGAGGAAGTTCTATATGACTATCTCAAGCAACATCGTTTAGACCCAAAAAATAACGCTAACAATGAATTAAATAAACAAACACAAGTTCAAACCTATTTTGAGCAATTTAAGCTACTAGATAAAGTAACTCAAGGTCAAATAATTAATAAGATTAACGACATCCAAACCATTCATTACTCAGGAGAATTTTCTCCTGAAAAAAAACTAGTCATTTAATGCAAAAGGAGTTAACTCAATTTTTTCTAACCCATAAAAAAGGTAATAGCCCATCAGAAGTTATTCAAGCTAAAAGTTTAAAAATTCATGGATAAACACAAACCGCGGATAAGTAACAATCCAAACAAACCGGTTTTGTTTTTCGGCAATGCTGTTTAGCATGCATCACAATTAAAGCATGATACTGTTGATACAGATCCACACTTTTTGGTAATTGTGTTTCAAATAACTGCCGGCAATATTCATAGTTTTCTTGACCTTGAATTAAGTCTAAGCGTTGTAATAATCGACGCGTGTATGCATCGATTACAAACACCGGTCGATAAAAAGCATACAGTAAGATATCATCCGCTGTTTCATGCCCTATACCCTTGACTTTGAGTAAACGTTCGCGCAGTTTAGACGTAGTCAATTGATCTAAACCGTCGAAACCACCTTGCGCTAAATACCAATCACAATAATGTTGCAGCCGCTGTGTCTTAATCCGAAAATAACCACTGGGTTTTAAACAGCTTTCTAAATCGGTGCTTGGTAAGCGAAGCAGTGCTTCAGGCTCTAGATTAACTTGTTGCTTTAAAAGCGCTAAAGCTTTTTCAACGTTCGACCATTGGGTATTTTGCGTGAGTATCGCGCCGAGCATCACCTCAAAGGGGCTGTCAGCCGGCCACCATGGCTGGCGGCCGTACAGAGCTAGTAAGCAGTCATAAATATAGAGTAGTTTTTCTTGGCGATTAGACAGCATGACTTAAAAAGTCATTATTTTACGCTAAAAAATATTAATAGGCGATATATAAACCAGTTAGGATCCGTTAAGGTTAAATTTTCTATCGTTTTCCTTAGTAAATATACCCATTTCATGTAATTGTTCCTGTGTAGGAGGATCAGGAAATTCCGATTTTTGTTCTCCGGGTCTAACAAAAAAAGTATACATTTTTTCTAACATCGTGGGTGGCCGCGTGTAACGAAAAGTTTTAGAACCAGGATAGCCGTTAGCCTTCCCATTAATAGACTTTATTAACGAGAGTGATTGTTCATTTTCTTCCGTCACACCGGTTCCATGATTCGCAACCAGATCAGGAGTCTTTTGTACTAAAGGAAGCGGTTGAATTTGAGAGACCAGCGGTAAGATATTAGTAATTTCATTCCATAGTGTTTTAATTTCAGATTTATCTTTTTTTGATTGAATTTTTTCAAGCAAACTATTTAGATTCTTTTGGATGTTGCGCAAATTTACCTTAAAAGTATCAAATATCTTTCCATACGATTCTTCATTCTCTTGGCATTTATTAAGCAATAGCAGAAGGTTATCATTAGCAATTTTAAAGTTTTCATCAAAACTTAATAAATAAGCTTGTTCATCAATATGTTTTTTTAACTTTTTATTAAAATGTTCTAATTTATCTTTTATTTCTTGTAAAGTTTTTTCTTCAACAGAAATTCTTTTTTCAGCGCCATCTAATGAATAACGTAAAAAATAATCTTGCTGAGAAGTCACAGTATCAGATGGGTTGATTGGAAAAAATTTCTGATAAAACTTTTGTCCACTATATCCTCCTGCTTTAAAAAATATTCCGCCACTTAACAGACTCAACAATGGCTGTAAAATGCTTTGAACATTTAATGCCATAAAACCCTCGCTTATAAGCAAAACAAGCAAACTTGGATTTAGAAAAAAGGCATAGAGTGAGATCGACATAACAATACTCAAGAATTTATTTTGAATCTTATTTGTGATTCCCTCGCCGAATTGCGCAAGCATTAAACCCAGATAATTCATGACTAAATAATAAGTAAAGCTTAGTCCAATATCATCCAAACCGATTGCCTCTGCTGATCCGGCTAACAATATATTGATTGCCGAATTACTTATCGCAAACGTAGCAGGCTTTACACCATAAAAAATAATATTCGGTATGTAACGAGACTCACTATTTCGTTGCACTATCTCTTCGCTCCAACCGCTAATTACACCATTAACAAAGGAGGTTATTGGCATAATAATCGACAGCGATAATTTTTGTTGTTGCGCGTGTCTTGTAAAGATTTCCTTAATCTTCAGTAATTCTGTGGCATCACAATTTTTTTCAGCGATTTGTATCGGAAATTGACCCTGATAATTGGGCGTGACTTTAGCACCAAAATTTAAAAGCGCTTCTAAATATTCAACGTTGCAATTCCCATAATCATAAAGAAAATGCAATGGCGTATTGCCGGTATCTTCTATATAATAATTAGCATTAGCGCCATTTTCCAATAGTGTTCTAAATTCATCGTACTTCCGTTGATGGATTTTGAATATGAGTTGATAACCCATTTCATCTGCGGATGGAATTTTGATTGAGAAAACACTTAATTTTTGTAATGTTTCGGTTACTTTTTTTGAAGAAACCGAAGTAGTAGAATTCTCAAGTACAGTTCCAGACGCATAGTCTTTAAGGAAAATACTTGGACAACTTTCAAGTGTTAATTCTCTAGGTGCAAAGCTACAAGTTTGATTTAAAATAATCAACCAATTCCGAAAATGTTGCTGATGTTTTATTAATAAGGGTTCCCAACGTTGTTTAAATTGCTGTTTATCTAACGATAAACTATCCCGATAAAAATCAGGATGTTCCTGTATCAAATAATTGGTCTCTAACCAAGCATCAAAATATCCAATAAAGGGTTTCTCGAATAGATTAGAAAAACTAGGTGCAGTTGCATCACTAAAATTTCCATCAATAAAACCTGGAGCACAAGGGCCATTTGAATTAACGGCTAATCCCTCATTCGGACTTTTAACAGTGATGCCTGTGATATTCCGATTGACGCTATAGGCCTCAGTTGTAAATACATAATTATCGTGATGTCGAGCTTCGTGCCGAGATACCTCGATAAAGTTGTGGGTGTTATTATTCCAATAACAATATCCTTCACCGTAAACCGTTTCATCAATTCTTGGCTTTTGAATATAAAATCCGCTGCCCACCGGAGTATGTCCATAGCTATAAGTAACTTTATACTTAGGTTCACTATCAGCAACACGGAAAATATAATGACTTTTAAATCTTGGCAAAGCCAGATTCAAATCCTGTTTCCAATTTTCATTGGATTGATAAGAACATCGGATAGCCTCGCAAGCCATCTGAGGAACATTTGCTGGTAAATTATTATATTCAATTTGCACAACATATTCAGCGGGGAAATTTTTACATAATAAGCTTTTGGGTAATCCAACATAATCAAGTTTAATATATTTTAATAACCAACTATCTTTTACTTCATCTTTTAGTCGATCAGGATATTTTATAAAAAACACCTTAAAAAAATACGTATATAAATAATGCTGCAACAAGGGCTTATCAATATCATCTCGATTTTGAAGATGTTTAAAAAAGTGAGTTTGTAGTTCAATCGTTTTGTTTTTCAATTCAATATAGGAATTAGCTAATAATTCTTTAGAAATATTGAAGCGTGCATCTTCATGATAATATTCTAACAATTGTCCTTGATAACCTAACAAACTAAAAAAACCCGTAACAATGATATGAATATTCAACTGCTTATTTAAAAAACTAGCTTTTGCTAAGGGAATAACATTCAAACCCAATTGAAACTTTGATAAAAATTTAGGGGTATCAAAGCTTAACTTTAATAATGAAGTGTAATTTTCGATTATTGCTTCATTAATACTTGCGCTATTATGTTTAAGCATCCGCGCGATAGCTTGAAAATCATCAGCAGCGAAGGTAATTTCAAATTTAGTAAATAAATCTCGGTGCTGCCAATCAAGTAAATTGTGAACAAATCCTATGTAATTCATAATAATACTGCATTTTTCTTCATTTAATCCATCCTGCTGTATTATTCTATTATGAATACTAATCCAAAGATCATTAAATTTTTGTAAAATTTCGCTATCAACATTTATTAAATCATTTTTAGTTAGTTTTGCACTAACATAAGATTTAATAAAATTAAGAAAGGTATTTATTGAATAATCCTCACTAAAAAAATTTCGACTTTGTATTGTATTGGCTAGTTTTTCAAAAATATCCTTAATAAAGTCCGGCCGCTGAAAAAAATATTTCCATTCATTAGGCTTAGTATTTAAAACATCCTGCAAAATCTTATCGAGTGGCGTCCCAGCTACTGTTGTGGTTGTTATGGCTGGCATTGATGGGCCTCGAGAATTAAAAATTAAAACGCTGCGAATCATAGGTACTGAATATTAAGAATTTATTAAGTTGAACTAATAAATTAAAAAAATTGATAACAATTTGATCTTTGATCAAAATTTAATATTTCTTTAAGTTTAGACTATTAGAATCTTGGGCAAACAACGTTTATCAAAATTTTTTTAATAAAAATTTCTTAGACAGGAATTAAAGATATGCTCGGTACTAATACAACAGATATTAACAACACTGAAAATACTGATATTTTTCAAGATATTTTAAGTACGCTTCTGAAAAATAAATTGAGTCAATATTCAGAAGATACACTTTTTAATTTTATGAATTATCTGGCTACTCATATAGATTATAGAAAGCTTTCCAAACCTGATTTAGAGAAACTCACTACCATTTATGCTGAATTTTTATCGTTCTATTGTGCCGAAAACCTTCATTTGAATAATAATCAAACCACACCCCTAGCTATTCTCAATTCCTTACATTCTCTAAAGTTCTCAAAAATAAAGATCAATCCTTTTTACAAAAAAGCTGTGAAACCACATTCGATAATCCAACTAGTCCATCGTCTGGCTTAACGACTCAACTAGGCGCAGCCCCCGCACATGGTGTCTTTAGCGGCACTATGCATGCTGCCACAACGATAGCGTTAGATTCATTAAAAAATAAAGCATATACCGAAACCCAACTTAAATTATTTAACGCCGGATCGATAGCTCTCAACTCATTGACAATGGCCTCCTATGTAGCGCTTGCAGCTTACCTAGAATCTATGGATGAATCCGAAGAAGCTGCACCCATAAAAAAAATGCTTCAATCCTTTGCTTTGTCCTTAGCCAGCACAACCAGCTTATATGCACTAATCCATGGAATAAACTATTTAACAAAATCAATTGAAAATAAATTTGTTAATGGTTTTTTAAATGCCCTACCACTGGCCGGAAATCTCAGTTTATTAGCTAGCAATGAAA
>CASFML010000172.1 GCA_949295795.1 uncultured Gammaproteobacteria bacterium
GTCTTTGCGCCCACGCCGGGCAGGTTATTATCGATGCCAATTTCTGTTGCAAGCAAAGTATCGTAATGACTTACAATGCTTATTAGAGCAGCTAATTAAACCGATTAGCTTACTTCCCAGTAGCCGTCGCGTCCGCTGGTCATTGGATGTGGACCCCATCGAGCTTTTTTGAGCAAAAATACTTTTTTTACGGTGAATAAAAGTCTAAAATACTGCCAAATAATAAGCTAAAAGTATTTTGTTTATGACTATTAGTGTGTTTGATTTGTTCTCCATTGGCATAGGTCCTTCTAGCTCTCATACCGTAGGTCCTATGAAGGCCGCTTATGCCTTTGTGGAAAAGCTAACTCAAGACAATGAATTGTTTAATGAGCTTAGCCGTATACAGGTTGAGCTTTTTGGGTCGTTGGCTTTAACTGGCCGAGGTCATGGTACGGATATTGCCATTTTAAATGGCTTAGTAGGGCAACTTCCTGAAACAGTGAATCCTGATGAAGTTGTTCCATGTGCTAAAAGAATTATTGAGCATTCTGAACTATTGTTGGCAGGGGAAAAAAGGATCCTATTTTCTGAGAAAACTGATTTAATTTTTTTACAAAAGGAATTATTGCCATTGCATTCTAATGGTATGCGTTTTAGTGCCTTTAATGCTAAAGGTTTGCTTTTAAGCAAGCAAATTTACTACTCCATCGGCGGCGGTTTTATTGTTACTGAACAAGAATTTGGGCTACCAAGCAAAAAGCTTGTTTCAGTTCCTTATCCATTCTCTACGGCTACTATGCTGTTTAATAGTTGTAAAAAAAATAATTTAACAATTCCAGAACTTATGTTGGCTAATGAGGAGCAATTAGGGCCTAACAGACAAATACGCAGCGATTTATTGAAAATTGCTAATATTATGCAGGCTTGTGTTGATAAAGGTTGTCATATTCAAGGAATTTTGCCGGGTGAACTTAAGGTTAAACGTCGAGCCCCGGAACTTTTTAGCAAAATAAACAATCAAACTCATTCGGAATTAGCGAGAAGCCCCGGGACATTGTTATGGCCAACCATTTATGCAATGGCAGTTAATGAGGAAAATGCGGCAGGGGGTCGGGTAGTAACAGCACCTACCAATGGTGCAGCGGGTATTATACCAGCAGTACTAACTTATTATCGGCGTTTTTATGACAATGTTAGTGAGCAATCGATAGCTGATTTCTTATTGACTGCGGGGGCTATCGCTTTACTTTATAAAATGAATGCATCGATATCCGGTGATGAAGTGGGTTGCCAGGGTGAAGTCGGTGTGGCGTGCTCCATGGCGGCAGGAGCTTTAACTGCAGTGTTAGGTGGTACATTGGGGCAAATAGAAAATGCTGCTGAGATGGCAATGGAACATCATTTGGGATTAACTTGCGATCCTGTCGCTGGATTAGTTCAAATTCCTTGTATTGAGCGAAATGGTGTAGCGGCTGAAAAGGCTATTAAATTGGCTTACTTAGCATTAATGGAGGATGGGAAAAATAAAAAAGTATCTTTAGATAAGGTTATCGAAACTATGTTTTCCACCGGAAAGGATATGATGGCAATTTACAAGGAGACCTCTTTAGGTGGTTTAGCTAAGACGCTTGCTGTGAATATTCCTGAATGTTAATTTGAGATTTTTTTGTAAAAAAATAAAATGATCTATTGAAGATAGATTGAAATAAAAAATCAAAAGTTTATTATCTAATTTTTAAACAGGTTAAGAAAAGAATCTATCATTTGTGTCTTACATTAGCAAAAATTGCTTGGCCAAGTGAATAGTTTTTATTAGGCATTGTTTTCGTCACTCACTAAAAAATAGTTAGTTATTGATAAGGTAGCAAAAAACTATGGCACTGAGAAATATTTACCTCGCTTGCAATAGTGTGTACGAAACTAGGGATTTAATTGGAAAAAAATTGTTTAATCAAGTAGCGATTTTTATAACTAATGTTCTTGGATCAATTTAACAATATATTAAATTACACAGTTTAAAGAATACTCTTATAATCTTTGCCATGCTGAATTTTATTAAATTTGGCTAAAGGCTTTTAAAAATTCCATAAACCTAAAATCGTTAAAAATAACATATTAAAATAGCCATATTATTATAAAGAAGATTTCTCCCCCCTATTAAATAAGAGTGATTTGGTTGCAATATGCTCAAATTTAGTTTAGGCTAAATATTTAGTGCTGCCAGAACAAAAAAATAGGGGGAAACTCTATGTATATTTCTATGGCTTTCCTAGCGTGGGTTCTTTTTTTTACATTCGGCCAAGCCCTTACTCAAGCCGCAAAAAAACGCAAATACTCCTTTCTTTTCAAGAAAAAGGCCAATGCCTATTGTTGTTTATTCCTAAATCAGACTCGCATTGCTTCTAAAAGAAGCGGCTGTCTCCATGAATAGTCCCGAATCAGAGCGACGTTTGTGCGAAAAGCTTTATCATGATTTAGGGAGTGCTATCATAGACTGCTTAAATGATAAGAAAATTCATGAAATCATGCTGAATCCTGATGGACAATTATGGGTAGATAGCCATGAAGAAGGATTGTTATCTATTACGCGGTTACCTTCTAGCCAAGTATTTTCAATTATTCATTCCATCGCCGGTTTTCATAATTTTGTTGTAACACAGCAGAATCCACAGCTTGAAACAAAATTACCTTTTTTTAAATGTATGCAAGGCCAACGCTTTATTGCTCAAATTCCACCCATCGTTTCTGCTCCGAGTTTTACTATTCGTAAACGATCACAGGTTAATTATACCCTAACGGATTA
>CASFML010000173.1 GCA_949295795.1 uncultured Gammaproteobacteria bacterium
AGCCGCCATTATAATCCTGAGCTAAGGTTAACGCGGGTAATACCGCCGATTGCCTACGTTCAGACGGATACTTTTTAGCCCATTGGTCAATGGCGATTTTTAAATCTTCGGGTAATACAACGCTTTTGTTTTTCGTCAGTTTCTTCATCGATCGATTTCACCAAATACGATATCAAGGCTAGACAGGATAGCGACTAAATCAGCAATCATATGTCCGGAAACCAATTCATTTAAAGCCGCCAAGTGTGGAAAGCCTGCTGCGCGTATTTTAACCCGATAAGGTTTATTAGCGCCATCCGATACCATATAAATTCCAAATTCTCCTTTAGGATGTTCTATCGCCGCATACGCTTCACCCGGCGGTACGCAATAACCTTCACTAAATAATTTAAAGTGATGGATCAGTGATTCCATATCCTCTTTCATCTGTAAGCGTGTCGGGGGCACCACTTTATGTTCACTTAGCGTGACAGGTCCGGGGTTTGCGCGTAACCAACTCACACACTGTTTAATTAACGCATTCGATTGTCGCATCTCTTCGATTCGAACCAGATAGCGATCATAACAATCGCCTTTACTGCCTATCGGTATCGAAAAATCTAATTCGTCATAGACTTCGTAGGGTTGTTTTTTTCGTAGATCCCAAGCCACACCTGAAGCGCGTAAAATAGGTCCGGTACACCCCAATTGTAGAGCGCGTTCCGGTGATAATACACCAATGTCGACTGTACGCTGTTTCCAAATCCGATTATCGGTCAACAGGGTTTCATACTCGTCAATCAATTTAGGGAATCGAGTAATAAAGCTTTCTATAAAGTCTAATAAACTGCCTTGCCGATTAGCATTCATTTCACGAATTTCTTTTTCATTATGCCATTGCGACGCTTTGTATTGGGGCATTTTATCGGGTAAATCACGATAGACGCCCCCCGGTCGATAATAAGTGGCATGCATACGCGAACCTGACACCGCTTCATAGCAATCAATTAAATCTTCACGCTCGCGAAAACAATATAAAAAAACCGTCATGGCTCCGATATCTAAAGCATGTGCGCCTAACCATAATAAATGATTCAAAATCCGCGTAATTTCATCAAACATGACGCGAATATATTGAGCACGTTTCGGAGGAATCACACCTAATAATTTTTCTATGGCTAATACATAGGCATGTTCATTACACATCATCGAGACATAATCCAACCGATCCATATAACCAATACTTTGATTATAGGGTTTAGATTCTGCTAATTTTTCGGTGGCGCGATGCAATAAACCAATGTGTGCATCTGCTGATTGGATCACCTCTCCATCTAGTTCCAAGATCAAACGCAACACACCATGCGCGGCTGGATGCTGCGGACCAAAGTTTAAGGTGTAATTACGAATTTCTGGCATGTAACATTCACTCAGGTTTTTTATGAAAACAGGTTAGGGTAGCTTCATTCGTGGTTTTGCGAATGGTTTTTGGCACTAAAGTACGGGGCGTCACTGTGACGGGTTGATAAATCACTCGCCCTTCGTTGGCATCGTAGCGCACCTCTACATGTCCCGTTAACGGAAAATCTTTACGAAAAGGATGACCCACAAAGCCATAATCGGTTAACAAACGTCGCAAATCCGGATGCCCATCGAAAAAAACACCATATAGATCAAATGCTTCACGTTCATACCAGTCTGCAGCCGGCCACAGTTTAATAACCGATGGCACTTGCGGTGGCTCTCCCTGAGCAAAAACACGTAAACGTAAACGCTGATTATGAGTAAGCGATAATAAATGATAGACCACTGCAAATCGCGGCTTATTCCAAACGATGGGATGTAGATCTCCGGTCGTATCAACACCCCGCTCAAAACCGGTTAATGTGGAACGTTCAGTCGTCCATTCGCTAATACCATACTCCGCATAATCCACCACGCAAACATCGACTAATAATTCAAATTTAAAATCGACTTCATCGCGTAATGCAATACCGATGTCATGTAATTGCGCTGCAGCAATCTCTAAGGTAATTTCGCCACGCTCGACGATTATTTCTTGAATAACCGAATCAAAGCGTTGGTTTATTTTTTGCAGTTGCAGAACAACGTCTGACATAATTTAAGTACGCTCAATAAAGTGAGTTTTTTTTATTTTATTTTGCAATTGGATAACACCGTACACTAAAGCTTCTGCAGTGGGTGGGCAGCCTGGTACATAAACATCAACCGGTACAATTCTATCGCAACCCCGTACCACCGAATAGGAATAATGATAATAACCGCCGCCATTCGCACAGGATCCCATGGATATCACCCAGCGTGGTTCAGCCATTTGATCATAAACCTTGCGTAAAGCAGGCGCCATTTTGTTACATAAGGTCCCGGCAACAATCATGACATCAGATTGTCGGGGGCTCGGTCGAAATATCACACCTAACCTATCCAGATCATACCTTGCCGCCGCCGAATGCATCATTTCTACGGCGCAGCATGCCAAACCAAACGACATCGGCCACAAAGAGCCACTACGCGCCCAGGCAAGAAGCTTATCTAAGGATGTCGTAACAAACCCTTGTTGTTGTAGTAATGGTTCTATTCCCATTGTAAGGCCCCTTTTTTCCACTCGTAGATAAAACCTATTAATAATAAACCTAAGAAGATCCCCATCGCTATTAAACCCGGTAAACCAATACGTCTTAAGGAAACGGCCCAGGGGAACAAAAATGCGGTTTCCAAGTCAAAGATAATGAATAAAATCGCCACAAGGTAATAACGAATATCAAAAGGCAAACGGGCATCACCAATCCCTGGGAAGCCACATTCATAGGAAGATAGCTTCGCTTTATCCGGACGTCGCAAGCCGGTTAAATGTCCGATCGCTAAGGCTGCCACACCAATAAATATGCCAAATGCAATAAAAATGAGTATGGGAAAATAATTTTGTAACATGGTTTTTTCATTACGCTGAGCAATTTTGTCGCTAGTATACAACCTTCGGTGACTAAAATTCTACAGGCATATTATTTCTACCCCACGGGATCTAGGTGGACATTCTTCGTTCCGAATAAGGTACAACAGGTTCTTTATCTGAAACAGGCAAAGGAAGTTTAAAAAAACTAAGCGTTGATTTCCCTTTGGATTCTTTATTTAAGACACTCATTTCTTCGCTATGGTAAGGCGCTTCTTTTTTATAAACAAACTCCTGTTCGCGTTTTATTACCGAAATATATTTAAGTTTGGAAGAAGCAGGTAGAAAATATCCATCTATCGCTTGGCATTGCGACTTTAACTTCCCAGGGAAAGAAGCTGATTCAAAAATATGCAACATCGGCTGCTCTTGGTTTTCCTGCAGGCTCATTTTTAAAAAATTTTTTGGATGATCAACACACGGGAAAGTACTTCTCTCCAGAACGTATTTCAGATAATTTTTTAGGATTGCCTTCCAAAATCTCAGCAAAATTTACTACCTTATCTTGAGAGAAAACTTGCTGTCCTTGATAGAAACAGGGTGCGGTATTTGCGGCATAGTATTTAAAATGAGTTAAGAACTCCATTTTTTGTTTATTGGAACGCTGTTGATCAAAATAAAACATCACATTACCATCATTGACCAACCCTATAGGCTCTACATTATTCGGGCTGATATTTAGGATATTGGCTTCTATTCGCTCTTTTAACTTAGCATGATCCTTCTTTTCTAATTTTTTTCTGTAGGCTATTGTCCCAGGAAACAGAACAAGGTTCGGATATTGACCCGATAACTCTCTTAAGAAAGAAATTATTTGTTCATATTGACCTGCTTCTACTTGTCTAATGGAACCCGGATAATATCGTTTATTCGTTTCATATTGTTCTTGAAATTCGTAAGGTATTCTAGCCAAAAAATCCTTTTTATGATTAACTTCCTTGATATGCTTTTCAGACTCATCCGCTATAGGTCGAGAATAAAAATATTCTGGTGCTACCAAAACACATGGCTGACCCTTCGCTTGCTTTATGAGACTTTGAACAGCCGCTTTAATCAGTTCATTTCTTTCTGCAATCAATAGTGTTTGCTTATTATACGTATCCCAGTGCAATAAGCCCGCCCACAAATTATTATCTGATATCAGTGTTTGTTTAGCGGTTAAGAAACCCAGATCCATATACTCTAAATTTTTTGGGTAACCCGTTGCTTGTTTAGTAGAAGTCTGAGTAAGCTCCAGATACTCTAAAAAACATCTTAATACCGCTTTGTAAACTTGGTAAGATGCCTGGTTTTGCTTGGGTCTATAATTTTTACTTAAGCATCCGTAAAGTCTGAAAAAATTATTTTGATCCGTGAGAGAAAGATTTCGTAATGCTTTTATGCCAGATTGATCGCCAAACAGCCGACGCAACAGACCTTTTTTAAGATCATATTCAACTAAGGTTTTGTTTATTTCTTCGGGAAAATTCATTATAGCTTTTTTCTAAAAATTTATTGTTCGTTAACTTTTTTAAAATTAAAAACATAAGTCTAACTCTGATTTTCCCCAATCTTACTTAAGAAAAACTGAGTAGGAATCAATAGGATTGAGCTAAGGTTTGAAGCATGCTAGGATCAAAAAAAATTGGACTTAACGAAATCTTTAAAGGAAAATAAGATGATTGACACAGACTTTCTTTTGATGCCATCCTTGCTATCACCAACTACGTCACTTCCTTATACTTCCCCCCTTTTATTTGAATGTGATACTGAATTAGTTAAAAAATCTTTACAACTTGTGCTCGACTCTATAGATAAACAAACATGCTTGATACCCGAATCTAAACAACTCGTCTGCGCCGTTAATAACTATATCAAGGAATGTAATAATGCTTTTTTAGCCAGTGAACGTATCAGAAACTTTTTACTTCTGGGTTTATTTATCAATCTGATTATTACGTTTATTGTACTGATAACCATACCTATAACGCCTCTCACTATTGGTTTGGTTTGCGTCGCATCACTGATATTATTTGCAATTAACCTTTTTACTTTATATCAGCAAATGCATGGACTTGATCAGGAAAATGCTAAAAATGCACTTTCAAAATGCCACAAATACTTTAAAGAAATGTTAAATTCAAAAAACCTTAAATCAAACTTATTTGATAAACAAGAAAAAATTCAAAGCCCAACATCATCGCTCTGCTTATTTCCTGCTCAAAAAATTCCACAAAATGATGAATTGAAACAAAATATCGATGAAAATTCTTTAAATGACTCTGAGAATTTTCCACTACCTAAACTACATCATCAACACTAAATTCACTTCAACCCATAATACTAATATTCTTCAGCACATCGCTGATATTCACTATAATTTGGAGTCTTTAGATCACAGACTATAGCAGGATAAGTCAGATCTAAAAAAATAGCAGATAGGCTATTCACAGAAAAGAATTGTTTATATTTTTTTAAAGAAGATGGATTTTTGGCGATCGATTTGAAACCTTGCTCTAGACTACCGACATTACCATTCGTTTGATAAATTTGCTTAAATCCATATTCTAATTTCCATTCTCCTCTAAAGCGTAATGGTAAGTTAAATATTCCTTTAAAAATCCAAACTGGGGATCGTAACAATAAACCTTATATCCAGGATTATTACTCACTATCGGGCTAATGGATGGCGTTGTACTTATCAAAATAGGATGAGCGACATCTTTAAATTGAAGCAGCTGTGCCCAATCCATATGTAAGTGCGCGGGTAAAACTGCCATAATATGCCCAGCAGAACCCTTCAATAACAACAAAAATTGCTCAATGTAACGTGCCTGCCAAAGCCCAAGTGCTGCAACGGGATATTTTGACTAATTCTTATTCGAGGAATATTCGGAATATGCAAAATAATTAATGCTTTGCGTTGCGTCGTATCCAATAATGCCAGTTGTTTTTCCAACCAATTTAATTCATTTTGCGCCTCTTGATCCATGCCGGTACCACGGGTTGAAAAATAGGTCGTATTCAAAACAATCAATCGTAATCCTTTTTGAATATTCAAGGCATAATATCCACCTTGGGCAAATTCCTTTTGCATCTTTTCACGATGATATTTATCTCGAATTAAAGCTGACCAAATCGGCGCGATATTTTTGTAAAAAATGGCTTGAGAGGCATAATGTTCTGTATAGCCATCATTATTTCCTACGAGGCTGTAGCAGACGATAAACGTGGGGTTGCAGCAACTCCATCGCAGGACACGCTCAACAAACCCAGCACGAGTACATAGAGAAAATAAACAATAGATTTTTTCTGAAGGCACATTTTTTATAGGGATAATTGTAAAATAATAAAGAACAGAGTTACCAAAAAATTTTGATCTTATTAGTAAGATTACATGGATAATATAAAAAAAAATAATTTTTCTATCTAATTAAATCAGGTGCTTTACAATCAAGCAAGATAGCTTAAAATAAACGGCGGTTTTTTTCTTAACCTACCACTGAGTAATAACATGCAAAAATACATCGCTAAACTCAGCTTGATGTTGTTTTTACCTTTAATTGCATTTAAATCAGCGCTCGCGAGTAATCTAAGTAATGATTGCGTTTGCCACCCGCCGGTTAATCGTCATCTTCAACAGTATATCATTGGTTATGGCTCATTAATTGAAACAGCATCAAAAAATGCAACCGACCCCCATACCGGCGAAAATAAACCCGTTTGGATAGAGCATTATCAACGCGGTTGGTTTTCTAAAGGTTTAGCGGATGGATTCAGCACCACTTATCTTGGCGTTATTAAAAGTAAACATGCTCGATTTAATGGCAGCATTTTTAATTTACCTTCAAGTTCACTTAAGCATTATGATGCACGAGAAAAATATTACTGCCGTGTCTTAGTAGCACCTGACAATATACATTTATTAACGGGAAAAAAATTACCGTCCGGACAGTTTTGGATCTATGAATTAAAACCCGAACTATTAGCTCCGCCCTCCGTACGTTACCCTATCGTTGAATCTTACGTTGATATCTTTTTGGCGGGCTGTTTAGAGATTGAGAAAAAATATCACTTAAGCAATTTTGCTGCCGCGTGTGTCAACACCACGAGTGATTGGTCGGTCAACTGGGTTAACGATAGAATCTATCCACGTCGCCCCAGCCTCTACCAACCCCATGCGTTGGCTATTGATAAGCTGTTACAACAACAAATACCGCAATTTTTTCAGCAAATAAGATTAGAATCGTATGCCACTTGATTTTTTTAATTAAATGGATCGTTTCAATAAAGATACACGTTGATGACGCGCCATGCCTAATTCTATTAACTGCGTTAATAGTTGTTGATAAGAAAGACCCGAAGCCTCCCACAGTTTCGGATACATGCTGATCTTGGTAAACCCCGGAATGGTATTTAGCTCATTAAAATAGATCCTTTGCGATTGTTTTTCGATAAAGAAATCAATTCGAGCCATCCCCGAACAAGCTAAACACTTAAATATCTTTATCGCTAATTGCTTTAATTGCTGCCATTGCCCTTGTTGCAACGTTGCGGGAATCATCAATTCTGCACCTTTCGGATCCAAATATTTGGCTTCATAAGAATAAAATTCATGACTCGGTATAATCTCACCGACTCGACTCATTAATGGCTCGGCTCCCCATTGCAGATTTTCTAATACTGCCATTTCTATTTCACGAATCTCGAAGGCTTTTTCAAGTAATATTTTAGTACTATAAGTAAAAGCAAGTTCAATAGCCACTACCAAATCATTTGATTTTTTTACCTTCGTTATACCCAAACTTGATCCTACATTCGCGGGTTTAACAAACAACGGATAGCCTATCTCTCGTTCAATGTTTTGTATTAGCTCATCTTTTTTAATCGTCCAGAGACCCGAATCTATGCTCACAAACGGTACAACAGGAATCTCGGCAGCCGCTGCTAAGCGTTTGGCTACATCTTTATCCATCCCAATCGCTGATCCAAGTACATCAGCTCCCACATAAGCCAAACCTAATACTTCAAATAAACCTTGGATCGTGCCATCTTCGCCAAAGGTACCGTGTAATACTGGAAAAATGATATCCAAGGTGTCGGGGTTTAATTCGGCTAAATTTTGCAAACACTTAGCATTCTGTGTCTTTAGAACTATCTCATCA
Source organism: uncultured Gammaproteobacteria bacterium (assembly GCA_949295795.1). GTDB lineage: Bacteria > Pseudomonadota > Gammaproteobacteria > Diplorickettsiales > Diplorickettsiaceae > Aquirickettsiella. Next base: position 8,095 of record CASFML010000173.1, read on the forward strand.
TTAACATATAAATGCTGCAACTCGTTGATAAAACAACAACCTTGTTTATCGATACCCACCGGAATAACCGTAAATTTATTTTTATCAAGATGTTTAATCACAGCTGCCGCAGATAATAGTGAAACCTCATGTTCAGCCGAGCGACCACCATATAAAACCGCTACTCTAATCTTTTTATCTTCTGCCATAAAACTATTCTCTGAGGGTTAGAAAAGAAGAATAATCATTCATTTGTTAGCTTTCTACTCAGCAGAGTATAGATAGTTAGTGCCGTAAATAAAAGCTCAATTAAAAATTTTTAATTGAGTGATACTTGTATAAGCCTTTTTAATATTAAATAATATTTCCGGATTTTTTTGCAAAAACTTTAGAAAACTCTTTTTTAGTTAATTTTGCAAAAGGATCATTTAATAAAAATAAACTCTATAGTGGTAATCCTGTTAAAATTTTTTTCAAGATGGTCTAACAACAGTGATTATCTTTAGTCAATGAAGAAAGCATTAAGGAAGAATTCGAACTGTTAAAATCACCTAATCCTAATTATGGCAACATATCAGGCGAACCTACTAAAGCAATTAAGCTGTTTTCACTCTGCCCTCCAGCAAGAAATTCTTTTAAAGAGAAGCTAGCTAATCTAAGTCATACACGCGTTAATGATAGTAAATTCACAATAAGTCCCCATATGAATCATTAGCTAATAAAAAACCTGCTGAATGCGGGTTTTTTAATATTTCAAGCGAATATTTCGTATGAATTGCCAGACCTTATCCAAACATTAATAATTCTTGTGAGAAAATAAAAAAACATAAAAAAAACAGATATACGCGCAAATACTGTGAAAAATACAATGATTTTTCATTATTTTTGATTAATCGAAATTATTTACATTAAAAACAAGGAAGTCATTTTATAGGATTATTTTTTATAGTAATATGAAAAGAAGCTTAAATAATTTTAATTAAATTGTACATTATAAAAAGGAAAATTTATGCCACGCTCTTCAGTATCAACTTTAGAATTAGAAACTCAACGGTTGGCTGAGATTTTAGAATCGATAAAAGATGAAGAAGAAAATGAGTTAGGCTTATTAAGAAAAAGGCTTTTAATTTATTTATTAATATTAAAAATTAATCAACCCTACCATTTTAAAGAAATAACTGGCGGGTTTTCGAGTGATACTTATCATTATATAAAAAAAAATCTTGTTTTGCGTTTACCAAAACTTGGCAATCCTTTAGTGCGTCATACTGAAATTGAATTGTATAATGTTCATCAAGCGAAATTATTTGGCATAACGCCTATTAATGTGATGGCTTACTTTGCAAAATATTCTTTATTAGTCACTTCTTTTATTCCAAATTATCAATCTTATTCTATGGAAGAGATAAAGAAATTCAATCAATTAGCGGCTGTAGCACAGTTAATTAAAAAACTTCATTATTCTGAAATTAAATTTAGAAGCAATAAAGAAAATGCCATTTCTATCATCGATTCTTCATCAAAAACCTTTAAGGCCATAGAACCCATATTAATTCAAAAAGATTATAAAATATTAGAAAAACTAGACCAAATTAGGTTTTTTTTATCACAGTTTAAGATTATTAAACGTCCATCACATGGAGATTTTCATTATTTTAATTTAATTAAATTAAAAGGTGTATTGCAATTGATGGATTGGGAGCTATCAACTATTGAGGATCCTGCCTTTGATATTTCGAGATTTTTCTGTGTAGCTAACCTGGATAAAGGAGAAAAGCATTTTTTCTTACAAACTTATAAAAATTCTTTTTATCATATATTATCAAATGCAGCGATGGAAAGTTTAAAAACACGCATTCAACTTTTTAATCCATTGAATTATTTTTCGATCGCCATTTGGGCTAGATATGTTCTTCCCTCCTTTTCTAGCAACGATAAAAAAGAAATTCTTGAAGAAACTACCAGAAATTATACTCGAAAAACATTGAGCGCATTAGATCATATCAGATTGTCTACTATTAACCAAAATACTTATGTTGAAACAAATCCTGTTTGCGCTAATGCATCCTTTTTTAAACTCCACCCAAAAGAAAAATCAGTAGCCCTGCAAGATGAATATCTTTCAGAGCGTTATCAAACAGCTTTCAAAAATTAGTTTTGCTTAGCATTCGTTGAATACTTATAAAGTATCGACTCACTTACTAAAATATTAAACCCAATAAGCAAAAACCCGCACTAGGCGGGTTTTTTAGTATAGTAGCCTGGCGATGCCCTACTTTCCCATGGGGGAACCCCAAAGTATCATTG
>CASFML010000174.1 GCA_949295795.1 uncultured Gammaproteobacteria bacterium
AAGGATTATTCTAGACAGTCATTGTGAAATATTAGCCGATCAAGCGTGGGAACGCGCGTGGTTACAAGATTTTAAACCGATGTGTTTTGGGAAAAGGATTTGGATTTGTCCTTCTGCTTATGAACCGCCGATAACAACCGCTGTAAATATCCGTTTAGATCCTGGTTTAGCCTTTGGTACCGGTACACATCCCAGTACTGCTTTATGTTTAGAATGGTTGGACGGCCATCCACTTCAAGAAAAAACCCTGATTGATTATGGTTGTGGTTCAGGTATTTTAGCCATAGCGGCACTGAAGTGTGGTGCAAAACAGGTAACAGCCATCGATCATGATCCACAAGCATTAACCGCCACTCTGATGAATGCCGAACAAAATGATATACCTCCAAAAAGATTAAGGATTGTTTTGTCAAAGGATATTCAGTTACAAGAACCCATCGATATTTTACTAGCTAATATCTTGGCGCAACCTTTAATCGATTTAGCGTGCTATTTTAGATCCTTAGTTAAAACGGGCGGTTATTGTGTATTAGCAGGAATTTTAAATGAACAAGCGGATAGTGTCCGTCAAGCCTATAACGCAGCAGGATTTAAAATAATCGATATTCATCAGCAAAAAGAATGGGTGAGTCTGGTGGGGAGTGCGATGTAAAATCTTATGAAATTGCTTGCCTGTGGAATTAATCATGAAACCGCTGATCTTGCGCTGATGGAAAGACTTAGTTTTAGTAAAGATTATTTGGCAAGTGCGTTGTGTGCGATGTTGCAGGATACCAAAGCCGAAGAAGCGGTGATTTTATCGACTTGTCATCGGACTGAGTTTTATTGCATCAATGGCGATGCACAAAATACCATGAATTGGTTATATCATCATAAAAAAATTCCGCCGGATAGTTTAAAATCGCATTGGTATGTTTATCAGCAAGAACAGGCCTTACGTCATTTATTGCGTTTGGCGAGCGGTTTAGATTCTAAAATTTTGGGTGAACCACAAATCCTTGGTCAAATAAAGAATGCCTATTCGCTAGCCCTTTCCTTAGGTGGTGTCGGCGCGCATTTTAATCGCTTATTTCAATACGTTTTTTCTGTCAGCAAACATGTACGCACCGCCACTGATATTACCGCTCATCCGGTTTCATTGGCATTTGCGGTGGTGACGTGTGCAAAACAAATCTTTGCACAAATAGCGGATACGCAAGTGTTGTTGGTGGGCGCTGGGGAGACTATTTCTTTAGTGGCTAAACATTTGTCTTCTCAAGGTGTTCGCCATTTTTGGATAGCTAATCGTACTCCCCAGTCAGCAGAAAAGCTGATGCATAGCATTGGTGGGCAAGTGATTTGTTTAAATGCCATTCCTTATTTTTTAGCTAAATCCGATATCATTATTGCAGCGACGAGTAGTGATGAGCCGTTAGTTAAAAAGTTGATGTTGGAACAGGCTTTAAAAAAACGCAAACGTCGACCTTTATTTATTGCCGATTTGGGTATGCCAAGAGATATAGAACCTACTGTTAATGAATTAGAAGATGTGTATCTTTATACACTCGATGATTTGCATCGTTTGATTCAGAAAAATCAACACGTTCGAAAGGTCGCAGCACTAAAAGCCGAGAGTCTCATCGAAGAAAAGCTACAACATTATCTGCAACAATTGCAAATAACCGCCGCTGCACCGGTTATTTGTGCTTACCGCCAGCAGGCTGAACAATTCCGTGATGCTGAGGTTAAAAAAGCCTTAGCGTTGTTAAAAAAAGGTTATACCCAGGAAGAGGTCATCAAACAATTGGCCTATCGCTTAACTAATAAGTTGATACATACACCCAGTGTGGCGTTAAATACGGCCGCTAAACTCAATCAACAAGAGTTATTGGCAAACGTATTAAATGACTTTAAATGAATAATTTCAGACGCTCCCTTTGGTTTTATAGCTTTAAAAAAACAGATACTGTTGAAAATTTTATTCTTGGTGGTTTTAGCTACCGCCATAGATGATGTTGCTGTTTGTTGAAGAAAAGCTATCGTTGAATGATAGCTCTGTTCCGTGATTTCTCTGTCGATAACGGCTGTTTTAGACGTTTCCATCATGGTTACTATTTTTTGCTGTCTTTTTTCCTTTTCACTATAAAACTCCTTCATCCATTCGGGATCAATCAATTTTTCGCCGAAAAAGGCCGGTAGGATTGAACAACAGCTCAAGCCTGCTACGAGAGCTAAGTAGGGTACACCCACTAACGTAGCAGAACTTCCAAGTAGACCTAATGCAAACGGCACTATAAAGGCTGTTGTTAAGATAACGATAGTAGCGACCGAAATCCAAGCAAGTATTTTAGAATGTAATTCCGATTGCTGTTTTTTGATTTCAGGATCATAAGGCTTTAGATATTCCTCAATATGCTGGGTTTCGATTGTTACTAACTTATCTATAATCGCTTGTTGGGTTATACCTTGAGTTTGGTGGTAGTCTGTAATAAAAGCATTTAAATTAAATTCTTTTGTTAAAAATAGCTCCCATGTCAGAAAATCAGGATTGATTCCGGTTTTTCCGACCAATAAACGACTTAAATATTTTTTGCTATTTTCACAAAGTTCTGCTGTGTAGATTCCTTGTTCTGTGATTATCGACATAACGACCTCGTGGAATATCCTATTATATTTTATAGTACGGGTCTTAGCTTAAGATAAACTTAGCAGATAGGTAATTTTAATTAACCATTTTTGAAAAAATAGAAGGGTATTTTCCGTTGGGAGTTCATTTTGGAATGAGAGAGGAAGAGTGGACGCTTTCTATCTCTGACTGACCCAGTGAGTTATCATTTTTAGGAACAGTAAACAATGAGGGTGAGGTTAGATTTTCAGTTGTTTCTTGAACCTGGTGAATAGTTACAGTAGTAAATAAACTTCCAAATTGCGTTTTGTTGGTTGCTGTTTCAGTATGAGAAGTTTCGCTAGTTTGGCTTGCTAATGATGATTGAGACATTAATTTGAGCTTTAAGTTATTTAAAATACCGGCTGTTGCAAAAATTTCTGTTTGTAGTTTATCAAGCTTATGTGATGTCATGAAATTTTTTGTAATTAAAGCGGCATTGGGAATAACCAGAGCCAAAAGTACCCGTAACCCGCCCATGGATAGAAAGCCTCTGGAAAATATAGCAGCAGCCGGCGCTAAAATGAATAGAATTATGATACTTGAAGCAATAAGAATGCTAAAAGTCCATTTCTGTCGTTTTTTGAGTTGATTTTGAGTGTGTTGAAACCGTTCCAAAAGTTTTTTTTTCCGAGCGTTATGGTACTCTATGGACCTTTCTAGACCAAGACGCTCGTTTTTTTCTTTATCTTTATTTTGGAATATTGCCAAATTATCTAAAATTTCCTTTTCTTTTTGATTATTTTCATTAGATTCTTTGCGGCCCTCATTAATTGTATGTAAAAGCGCTTGCAAATTTATAGTTTCAGATAACTCCAAGTTAGCGTTAGTTTTTGATTGTTTGAACAATGCTTTTAAATATTCTCGGCTTTCATCACATAGCATGTGAGTATCTAAATCCTTAGTTTTGCTATCATATTCGATATAGGGAAATAGAATGTATTTCATACAGGCCTTCCTAGCTAAGTAATGTTACTAATCACAATATGGAAATTAAATTTTAGACGTTAAAAAAATATTTTAAGCTAAACCAACGGATTAAGTTGGCCAGACTGGCAAATATAACCAATACACTCGCAAACCAGAGTAAGTTGCCGGTATAGGTAAAACTAAATAAGAAGCTAGCCAAGCTACAAAATAAACTGATCGAAGTGGCATAGATGGCCATGCGTGCCCCCATGGGCTCAGGGCAGGCTTCTATACAAAGTCGTTGCAAGGGGCTAGAGAGTGCGGTACCGAAACAAAAAATCATTAAGCAAATAACCAGTCCTATCAGTTTATTGGGAAACATAATACTTAAAACAACCGCTAACAGACTAGCAAATAAGGAAATAATTAAACCTTGGTTAATTAAATGGTTAATGTCAATACGATGAATCACCCGCTTAACGAATTGCGCGCCAACAATTTGACTACCAAAGACTAAGATTTGGATGAGTCCAAAATATAAGGTATTCAATTTAAATTGACTGATAATTAAAAAAGGACCTCCCACGATCCATGCCACTTTAGCTAAGATATTAAAACTAATAATAGTTAGGTTTAGCATGAACGCTTTATTTTTCAGTATCTGCCGATAATGGATTAAGACATGTGAGCAACGGAACATATGTTTTTGCATGCGGCAATGTGACTCTAGCATGCGAAAATATAAACCCAACCAAATAATACTGGCACTTAGTGCTAAAAAAATGAATATCCAACGCCAGCTTAACCATTGTAAAAATATTCCGCCTATTAAGGGACCTACCGCCGGCGCTAACATCACTATACTACTCATCAATGCTAAAATTTGTATGGCTTGCTTGCGATTATAGGTTTCATGAATGCTTGCATAGCCGGCTGTACTTAAAGTGCAGACGACTGCACCTTGCAGGAAGCGTGCGAGCATTAAAATATGAACGTTTGATATCAATGCACACACCCAAGTGGCAATAATAAATACTATTCCGGCGAACAATAATACCGGTCTTCTGCCTAATCGGTCAGAAATCGGGCCTGCTAATAGATGAAACGAGCTTGCTCCGAAAAACCAAACCGTTATGGTTTGTTGTGCTAAATGAGTATTAATGCCGAGGTCCTGAATCAAACTCGGCAAAGCCGGTAAATACATATCGTTGGCTAAATAAATAATTATTTCGTAGCAAACGAGTAACAATGGAAAAAATGGAAGCATTAGATATTTTTTAAAAAATTCTATTTTTAAGTTTCAGTAATAGTATAACAAATTATAGTGAGTCTTTAGAAAAGTTTTATATCTATTTAATACAAAGATTAATTTAGAACACTAAATAGCAAGAAAATGCTTGTAGCAGTTACGATACATTTAAAAATGTTTATTCATCATAATTAATGTGGATTTTTAAATAAAATGAATTTTAAGAATTTAATTTTTATTTAAGATAAGCTTAATATAATTTATTTATACTGCGAATCTATTTTTTATAGCGTAAAAATTAATTGGTAATTTTTACATCCATTGAGGTTAAGTATCACTATGTTATCGATCAGAAAAAGAATCAGGAAAACTAAACGCTATTATTCACTGAGAAAAAAGGTCAATGGCTTGAAAAAGACTAGCAATGATAAAAAGATATATGTTTGCTATGAAGACGCGAACCAAAAAAATGATTTTTTGAATGTTATTATGTTTCCTAACAAAAGCGTAAGCTTGAGTTGAAATAATAATAATCTGAAAACTTATATCTAATCTAAGTGACTTAAACAAAAACAATTAATTTTATTGAGTATTTTTTGTGCAGCGAGGTTAGCAGCCAGCGCTCCGCCATAAGGATCATCGTGCGCAGCGGTTTGAATGACCACAAAATCCTGCGTGGCGATGACGTGTCTGGAGCGGGCATCAATAAGTTGTGCACGCATCGCAATACGGAAACGACTAGGAACGGTGATAAATTCTTGTTGAAAACTGAGTAATTGAGTATTTAGCACCCAATCATAATAAGTAGTGGAGGGCGTGTTAATGATTGCTTGGAAGTAACCGGTATGCTGTAAAGAATTGATTATTAATGATTGCCACATTTGTGTGGGCGTGTCTGCCCAGCGATTTTGAGCAAAGTATTGAATTTGATAGCAAGCGGGGATATAAATCATGCGTGGGCTATTATAAATGGCATTAGCGCGCGGTTGATTAACTAATATTGTGCAACGACCTTGTTGATCACAACAATCCCAATTGGGATCAGGCAGCGCTAACGTAAAGTAATGCATGGGTGGGATTTTTATAGGCTCAAAGATCGAACAGGCCGATAATAATAAAAGGCTTAATAAACCTATTAGTATTTTCATAAAGCGCTGAGTTTTTGTTATAGACAAAAGACCAACAACGTTAAGCACTTTATTCTCCTGGCCCCAATGGGAGTGGTTTCTGTCCGCGGATTAAGATGCTAGGGTTTTGTCGTAGATTATCAGATAGTTCGAGTAAATTATCCGTCATGCTACTCAAATTGTTTAAGACTTGATTGGTAGAAGGCAATGTTTGCTGTGTTAAGGTATTCATCAAAGAAGGAAACGCCTGTGTGGAGCGTGCAGTATTAATTAAAATACTATCGAGACGCTTACTTTGCGCGGCTAAATGATCCGTAGTAATAGACAAATTATTTAAAACCTTTCTAAACAACTCCGGATTTTCTCCTCCTAATACGCCATTAATATCTTGTGTAATCTGGTTCATATTATTATTTAAAGCACGTAAGGTGGTATCTAAGCGTAAGAGTAAAGAAGGGGTACTTTTAATAACAGGATATTTTTCGCCAGCCAGTAACGGAATAGGCTTTAAATTCGAATCACTTCCTTGTAATGCCACATAGGTGATGCCCGTTAGACCTTGACTATTTAAAGTAGCGGTGGTGCCCCCGGTAATGGGTGTGTGTTCTTCTATTTGTAAAAGCAAACGGACTTGTTCGGGATTCTGATTGTTTAAAGAAATCTTCTTAACGCTACCTACATTCACACCATTATATTTCACCGCAGAATTAACACCTAAACCCGCTACGGATTCATGCATGATGACGAGATAATTTTTATAATGCTTCGTTGATAATCCAGCGGATAGCCAAGTAATAAAGATGATGAGGATGATGGTTAAAATAAGAACAAAAGCACCGACTAAGGTATAATTGACTTTAGATTCCATGATTTCCCTCATAAAGATGTTGCGTCAGGCGCCCACGGGGTCCTTGAAAATAGGCCATGATAGCGGCCTGTTTGGATTGGGTAAGTTGTGCCATGGGGGCAAATTCTAAAACGCGTCCTTCACTTAAAAAAGCAACCTTATCAGTAATTTGCCATAAGGTGTCTAAATCATGTGTGACCATTACGATAGTCAATCCTAAAACGCTGCGTAGTTTTAAAACTAATGCATCAAATTCTTCTGCACCTTGAGGGTCGAGCCCCGAAGTCGGTTCATCAAGTAACAATAATTCCGGGTCCATGATCAAAGCACGGGCTAAAGCCGCGCGTTTAAGCATGCCTCCACTGAGTTCAGAAGGATATTTTGTGGCAGCGTCCATCGATAACCCGACCGCTAATAATTTAATTGAAGCGAGTTCTTTGATAGTGGTTTTGTCCAATTTTGTATGTTCATGTAAAGGGAAGGAAATATTCTCAATGACATTAAGCGAAGTAAACAAGGCCGATTGTTGAAATAAAACACCCCAACAACATTGCAACTTAAGTAATTCAGTTGAAGAAATCTTGTTTAAGTTTTTACCGAAAACCTCGATATTTCCAGAGGTGGGTGTCAGTAAAGCTAAAATTTCACGAAGTAAAGTTGATTTCCCGGAGCCACTACCCCCGACGATAGCAATAATTTCTCCACGTTGTACTTCTAAATTAATGCCGCAATGGATCCATTGGCCAGCAAGAAATAATTTAATATTCTCAATTTTTATAACCGGGTCAGTAATTGGCATAATCTGAGTATAGCGTGATTTTGTCTATGTGATGTTACGCACTAATAAAATACGTTAGATATTTAACTTGCTAAATAAAATCGAAAACAAGGCATCAGCAACAATAATGAAAAATATGCCTTGTACGACACTGCGCGTGGTTTGTCTACCGACACTGTCTGCACTTCCGCTGACACGAAAACCTTGAAAGCAAGCAGTGTTGGCGATAATCAAGGCAAATACTGGTGCTTTACCGACACCAATAATGAGTGAAGAAAGTGAAACGACCTTTGGAAAACGTTGCAAGAAATCGCTGTAACTAATATTTAACATATTATGGGTCATTGCCATGCCACCGAGTAGACCAAAAATGTCTGCCCAAATGGTAAGTAAAGGTAATGCAATGAGTAGTCCCCAGATACGCGGTAAAATTAATAATTGGCTAGGCAGCACACCCATGGTGTTGAGTGCATCGATTTCTTCTTTAATTTTCATCATACCTAACTGGGCCGTAAAGGCGGATCCACTACGACCGGCTATCATTATGGCGGTCAACAAGGGTGCAAATTCGCGAAGTATGGCAAGACCTAACAAATCAATGATAAACAGCGTTGCACCAAAATTCTTTAACTGAAAACCCATTTGGTAGGTTAAGACGATGCCTATCATAAAGGATAATAAAGCGATAATACCTAAGGCATCTAAACCGGTATTTTCAATGATGCTCATGATGGCACGGCCGCGAACTTGTTTAGGATGACTTAGTGTTTGCGTGGCAGTCATGAAGGTTTTACCAATAAAACGTAAAAATGACTTAAGTTCTTGCCATTGTTCGAAGGCTTTTTTCCCTAGCAGAGCTAAACCGCTATAGCTTATGGGCTTAGGTATGGGTTTTAATTCCGCTGCGGTTTGTTCGATCATCGTATACAACAGCTTGTGTTCTTTATTTAAACCGATAAGCTTTATCTCTCTTTTTTTAGTAAGCTGATTTTTCCATTGATAAAGTTGCCAGGCACCACTACTATCCAAGCGCGTGATTGATTCAGCATTTAAAATAAGTGGCGATTCTGATTTGCGCTCGAGCTTTTTAAAAGCGCGATCTAAGTGTTGTTTATAAATGCCCTGTAGAGTCCATTCACCGAAACAATCGATCTGATTTTTTTGCTGTACTGAAGCGGCAATCGAGGCATTAACTGATTTTGACATGCAACATAACCAAAAGAAGATAAATAAACCCAAACAGCCAATACCGACAAAAACTCAATGACAAAGTGTAGTTCGCACAAAAAAATATCCCTTCACTAGGGAAGGGATACCTGAATTTGCCCATTCCTTTTTTATTAAAAAGGTTGTGAAGTATGCCAATAAATAGTTGGGCCTCGGTTAGGAATTAATTTATTGGTAGCGAGATAATGATATTCGCTGCAAACATAACGGTATTGACATGATGCAATTTGTGTACAAGCACGTGGTGTGACGTTGATTCTGGATAATAACTGACGTATGGTAGCGCAGTCATAGTATGCTCCAGAAACAAAACCCGCCTTTTTTACTAAGTGAGCATTAAATGCACAAGCACTTTGGCCTGGGTGGGCATTAGCCACGTTGATGCTACTTAATAAACCCATGCAAATAGCTGAAGCCATTAGTAATAACTTTTTCATACTATCCCCTTAGGTTATATATTACTCTTCGCATTTAAGTTTTTATTTATGTTGCCGTTTAATTCACAATCCTCATGTTATCTTGAATAAACAAAGATTGTTCATTTTTTGGCATTTGACAAAAACCCATGCGATGAGTTTAGTGTAAAACCTTATAGCGCCCGCTATAGCGGTCTACTCCATTTTAGAATAGCTTATGAATCATTAAGATTCAATTTTCCAAGCTTTATATAAGCGCATTAAGCACTCGACTTCGCGGTTCGCTTTAGGTATAAAGTGGTCCTATGAAGACCTCTTTATTCAATAGATTGACCTTAATCGTCGAGCGTTACGAAGAATTAACGGCTTTATTGGGCGATATGGGTGTGATTAACGATCAAAATCAGTTTCGTGACTTATCGAAGGAGTATGTTCAGTTAGGTCCTGTCGTACAATGTTTTCAGCAATATCGGACTAACTTGGATATCCTCAACCAAGCTGAACAATGTTTACAGGATAGCGATTCAGCTGTACGTGAGCTTGCGAGTGAAGAAATTAAAATTGCACAGCAAAAGCAAGTCGAATTAGAAAAAGAATTAGAACGTTTATTATTGCCACAAGATCCTAATGATCAACGAAATGTTTTTTTAGAAATTCGTGCGGCAGCCGGTGGTGATGAAGCGGCTATTTTTGCCGGTGATTTATTCCGAATGTATTCCCGGTATGCAGAAAATCAGGGTTGGACAGTAGAAATTATTCATATGAATCCTAGCGAGCAAGGTGGTTATAAAGAAATTATTGCGCGTATTGCCGGAACAGCCGTTTATGCACATTTAAAATTTGAGTCAGGTGCACATCGTGTACAGCGCGTGCCTGAAACTGAGGCACAAGGTCGTGTTCATACCTCAACGTGTACCGTAGCGATATTACCGGAGATTGAAAGTGTGGAAGATGTCACTATCAATCCTGCCGATTTAAAGATTGATACCTTCCGTGCTTCGGGTGCGGGCGGACAACATGTGCAAAAAACTGATTCTGCTATTCGAATTACGCATTTACCCAGTGGCTTAGTGGTGGAATGCCAAGACGAACGCTCACAGCATAAAAATCGAGCACGTGCCATGTCTTTATTACAAGCTAAATTACTTGCTGCCCAGAAAGCTAAGCAACAACGTGAAGAAGCAGAAACACGCCGTGATTTGGTCGGTAGTGGGGATCGCTCTGAGCGTATTCGTACTTATAATTTTCCGCAAGGCCGTTTAACTGATCACAGGATAAATCTAACGCTGTATCAATTATCTGATATCATGGAAGGCCATTTGGAACCGGTTATTCAATCCTTAACCCGTGAATATCAGGCGGATGAATTGGCAGCCTTGGGCGAATAACGGTCGCACATAGGATTCAAGTCCCCAAAGAATTATTCTCAGCATTTGGATTTTTGGTAAGGTACAAAGATTTAAGTGTGAAGAATCTATCCACAACGGAGGAAATATTAATGTTTCGATCACTCGCTATCGCATTGTTTATTCTTTTATT
>CASFML010000175.1 GCA_949295795.1 uncultured Gammaproteobacteria bacterium
TATATGGCGTAGCTTAGTCGATCGTACCAATTTATTATTTAATAAAATTTAATTTAAGCGTTCTTAGAAAAGGTTTAATTTAAAAAGGTATTACTTTATGTTGAGTAAAGATGCCTTTTTCTTTATTTGTTGTTTTTCTTCTTTATGCGTACTGATATTTATCGGAATGTGAAGTGTTTTGTTTATGAACAATTTTTATAAATTCTTAAAGGCGGGATTTGCTGCGATTTTATATCTTATTGTTCTTATAGTTTGGTTTATTCCCTTAGTTATTTTAGGCTTGCTAAGATTTATTATTCCTTTAAAAAAATGGCGAAAACTATCCAAAAAAATCATGGAGTTTTTACATGCTATTTGGTTACGCAGCAATTATTTTCTTTTAAAGTGGATAACTTCCATTCAATGGGAAGTGAAAGGATTAGATCAATTACATTATAAAGAATGGTATTTACTCATTTCTAATCATCAGTCTTGGGCAGATATACTTATTTTACAGTATATTTTTAGTGGAAAAATTCCACCATTAAAATTTTTTCTTAAAAAAGAGCTACTTTGGACTCTACCAATAGCTAGTTGGGCCTGTTGGTTATTGGGTTTTCCTTTTATGCATCGATATAGCAAAGCTAAAATAGCCAAACATCCTGAGTTTAAAAATAAGGATATTGAAGAAACTAAAAAAGCGAGTGCCAAATTTAAAGAGATACCTACAACTGTTGCTAATTTTGTCGAAGGTACTCGATTTTCCGAAGAAAAACATGAGTTGCAAGCCTCTCCTTATCAATACTTGCTACGTCCAAAAGCAGCAGGTATAGCTTTTAGTCTTGCAGTTTTGGGAGGTTTTTTCCATAAAATTCTTAACGTTACAATTATTTATCCTCCTTATCAAGCTAGTTTGCTAGATTTGTTATCAGGAAATATAAAAAAAATAATTGTGGATATCGAATCAATACCCATTACTAAGGAATGGTTGGGTGATTATGAAAATGATCGACAATTTCGAATTGCTTTTCAAAAAAAACTTAATGAACTATGGGAACAGAAAGATCGACTTATCAAAGCCCAACTAAAAAATTTTTAATATTTGGGGTGAGCTTTGAATAAAAAAAACTTTTTATGTATTGCGACTCGAAAAAGCCCTCTGGCTTATTGGCAAGCCAATATAATTAAAAAACAATTAGAAAATCTTTTTCCATATTTAACAATAAGTTTGCTTCCGTTGCTTACCGAAGGGGATAGGCTACAGAATAGTGATTTAAGTAAATTGGGAGGTAAAGGTTTATTTGTTAAAGAATTAGAACGGGCCTTGCTTAATCATGAGGCAGATATAGCTGTTCATTCTATGAAAGATCTTCCTATGAATTTAGAGGCAGGTTTAGTTTTAGGGTCTATTTGCAAGCGCGAAGATCCCCGGGATGTATTAATCTCAAGATTTTCTCAATCTTTATTAGAGTTATCATCTGGAGCTTATGTAGGCACCTCAAGTTTACGTCGCCAATCGCAATTATTGGCATTGCGTCCTGATTTGCAAGTAGGATTATTGAGAGGCAATATTGCAACTCGTTTAGATAAATTGGCAGCAGGGGAATTTGATGCCATCATTTTGGCGGCTGCTGGACTTATTCGTTTAGAAAAAACCGATTGTATTAATGAATATTTCGAAACAAGTCGCTTTGTGCCAGCACCAGGCCAAGGTGCTTTAGGTATAGAATGTCGCGCAGATGATAAGGAAGTTTTAACCTATATTTCAAAATTGACTGATCCAGATACTTATTACTGTATATTAGCTGAACGTGCTTTAAGCCGCGAACTAGGAGGTAGTTGTCAAGTGCCTATCGCAGCTTATTCAACTCCTTTGGATTTTGGACAAATAAATTTACAAGCTTTAGTTGGAAATCTGGATGGTACGAAACTAATTAAAGTTGAAAAAAAAGGAAATAGGGTTGATGCAGAAAGGATTGGTTTTTTAGCGGCTCAAAGCTTGCGTAATCTTGGCGTTGAAGAAATTTTAAAAGAAATTTTAAATATAAATCCCTGATTTTGGATGCCAAAGTGCTAAGGAATTTACTTATTTAGTACCGTTTTGTGAGGATATTCACAAAGATCTCGAATGATACACTCAGGGCATCTGGGTTTACGAGCTAAGCAAGTATAACGACCATGCAGGACAAGCCAATGATGAGCGTTTTTTAAATATCGCTTAGGAACAACTTTTAATAAGTTTTTTTCAACAGCTAAAGGTGTTTTTCCTGGTGCTAAGCCAGTTCTATTACAAACTCGAAAAATATGTGTATCAACGGCAATAGTTGGTTGGTGAAAAGCTGTGTTAAGAATGACATTGGCTGTTTTACGCCCAACCCCTGGTAGACTTTCCAAGTCTTCACGATTATGGGGAATTTTCCCATGATATTGCGCTAATAAAATTTTACAGGTTTTTATGATATTTTTTGCTTTAATATTGTATAGACCAATAGTCTTTATATATTTTTTTAAACCAGTTAATCCCAATCCGGCTATTTTTTTTGGTGTATTTGCTTTATCGAATAAAATTTGTGTTGCTTTATTAACAGATTTATCTGTCGCTTGAGCGGAAAGTATGACCGCAATTAATAATTCAAAGGGTGAGGAGAAAATCAATTCTGTTGTTGGATGAGGATTATGAGCGTGAAAACGTTGAAAAATGGCTGTACGTTTTTTTTGATTCATAATTTATTTATTTAAAATTAGATAATAATAGGACTTTAAGTGCTTAAAACAGATAAACAAAAATTAAATTTTTAAAGTTGATGCAAATCTGTAAAATTGTTATATCATAACTCTAGAAATGATAACTCTTTATATTTTTATATTAGAGTTTATTTTTTCTTTTTAAAATCCATTCTTGATTGAACCATAACCCCCAAAAAGCGGTGAGGTTTGTCTAATAATAGGGTTTTAAAGTCAGTATTGAGAGGTTTAAGAATTGTATGTCCACCATCAATTAAAATTTGTTTAAAATTGGGTAAATCATGCCCATCAATATGGACTATGGCAAAGTCAAGATTATTGGGCTTTAGATCGGGATCTATAAGCAAAATAGTTCCTTCTGGAAAACGAGGTTCCATTGTAGTATCTCTAGCAGCAACAGCATAAGCATGTTGGCTCATATCAATATCTGTTGAAATTGTCGGTAAAGGGGCCAGTTTTTCTGGAAGAATGGGCCATTGTAATATTTGAGGCCAGCTAAGCAATGGGATTTGACGCCAACCTTGAGCGTCTGGATTAAAAGTCCCAGGAATGCGATCAGCTGATAGAGGCTCATCTCCGATGAGTTGGCTGATCGATATAGCAAAAAAATTGGCAATCGGGCTTAAAGTGGCAACTTTGGGATTATCAGTTTCACCTGAACAAATTCGATGTACTACAGGTTGGCCTACACCGGTGCGTCGTGCGAGTTCCGATTCATTAATCCCTAATTCAGCCATTAATCCTTTAAGAATTTTGCTCATGCTGCTAGTAGTTTTCATATCTTTTTTCACTTATTAATTAGCGGTAATTTTACCTGTGTCCATGCTGATTTCCCAACGCTGACAACTGCGATAAAAATAGCTGTTAGTGGTGGGGGGGTATTCTAACATGAGAGGGCGCTTATACTAAATAATGATGAAAAAACTTTAATTTTTTAAGAAGCTTGGACTTTTGATTTTAAAAAGACAAGGAGCTTTAATTGTTTTAAAATTGGGGTTGAGTCCTATAAGCTAAAGGAACTGCATAAAACAGATAAAAGTAAGTATTTTACTTACGATTTATAGGAAGGGGCTATTGTTAAGAATAGATTTAACAATATTTAACTATTCGAAGTGTAATTCGAGAAGATAATCCTTGTCAGCTGCGGGGATTATGCATAGAATAGCGGGTTCATTTGTAAGAGGTAAAGGGTTTTATGTTGGCTAAAAAAGAAGTAATGGCTAAATTTCAGCGTTCTCCTGGCGATACAGGATCTGCACAGGTTCAGGTTGCAGTATTATGTTGGGAAATCGAGCGGCTAAATGGCCACTTTCAAATGCATAAAAATGATAATCATTCAAAGCAAGGCCTATTAAAAAAAGTAGCTGCGCGTCGAAAATTATTAAATTATTTAAAGGTCGTGGATATACAAGGTTATTTAACACTGATTAAGCAGCTTGGCTTACGTGGTTAGACCTCGGTTCATCTTTGTTGAAGACATTTTATTATTTTATATCAATGGGCGGCACTTTCGCCCATTTGTTTTTTTTGAGGGAATGTAAGCGTGTTAATTAATTCTATAAAGAAAGTCGTGCAATTTGGTTCACAGGAACTGATTCTAGAAACTGGGACAATTGCACGCCAAGCGACATCATCAGTTGTTGTTAGCTTAGACGGTACGACCGTTTTAGTAACTGTTGTAGGAAGCAAGCAGCAAGCGGGCGAAGAAAAAGACTTTTTTCCATTGACTGTTCAATACCAAGAACGTGCCTATGCAGCTGGACGTATTCCAGGAGGTTATTTTAAAAGAGAAGGACGACCCACTGAAAAAGAAATTTTAACTTCACGCTTAATTGATAGACCCATTAGGCCGCTGTTCCCTGAAGGGTTTTATAATGAAGTGCAAGTTGTTGCGACTGTTTTGTCATCAAATTCCGAAATTAACGCAGATATTCCTGCTTTAATTGGCGCTTCTGCAGCCTTGAGCTTATCAGGCTTACCTTTTAAGGGTCCGATTGCAGCAGTAAGGGTGGGGTATGCGGAAGGGCGTTATATTTTGAATCCAAGCTTCAAGCAACTTGAAACATCGGATTTGGATTTAGTAGTTGCGGGTACGGACAAAGCCGTCTTGATGGTAGAGTCTCAAGCAGCTGAGCTTAGTGAAGAAATTATGCTGAATGCTATTTTGTTTGGACATCAACAAATGCAAGGAGTTATTCAAGCTATTAAAGAGCTTTCCGAAGAGGCAGGTGCGCCTGCTTGGGATGTTCCTACAATTGCAGCCTATCAATTAGATCCAGTTGTAAAGGAAGAAATATCTAAAGCTGTTCAGCCTTTATATATTGAGGCTTATACAATCCCAGAAAAATTAGCTCGCAAAGCGAAATTAGATAATTTACGGAATTATGCTTTCGAGAAGTGGGTAGATGAAGAAAAAGGAATTTCCACTAAAGCAATTCAGTTATTCCTAGAAAATTTAGAAGAAAAAATAGTGCGTGGTCGCATTTTGTCAGGTGAAACCCGTATTGATGGGCGGGATAAAATAACGGTGCGCCCTATTACTATTCAGCCAGGATTCTTACCGCGTACACATGGTTCGGCTGTATTTACTAGAGGTGAGACACAAGCATTAGTTGTGACTACTTTGGGTACGGATCGAGATGCACAAACCATTGAAGCCTTAGATGGGGAAGGACGTGAAACATTTATGCTTCACTATAATTTTCCTCCTTATAGTGTAGGTGAAACTGGTCAAATCGGAAGTCCTAAACGACGTGAAATTGGGCATGGTAATTTAGCTAAGCGTGCTTTACGTGCCGTATTACCTAGTGAATCAGATTTCCCTTATGTATTGCGTATTGTTTCTGAAATCACCGAATCAAACGGATCGAGTTCTATGGCAACAGTCTGTGGTGCAAGTATAGCTTTAATGGATGCAGGTGTGCCTTTAAAGAAGCATGTAGCAGGGATTGCAATGGGTTTAATAAAAGAAGGTGATCAGTTTGTTGTTTTAACCGATATTTTAGGTGACGAAGATCACTTAGGAGATATGGATTTCAAAGTTGCAGGGACTCTGGAGGGTATTACGGCGTTGCAAATGGATATTAAAATTGATGGTATTACAGAAGAAATTTTGCAAATGGCATTAAATCAAGCAAAAGAAGGGCGTCTTCATATATTAAATATTATGCAGGAAACTTTATCTGAGCCACGGATAGAAGTTTCCCCTTATGCCCCACGTATAACTACTTTAAAAATAAACCCGGAGAAAATTCGCGATTTAATTGGAAAAGGTGGAGCAACGATTCGTGCTATTACTGAAGAAACAGGAACTTTAATCGATATTAGTGATGATGGTATTGTTCGAATCTCGACATCTGATTTACATGCTTGTCAAGATGCAATAGAACGTATTAAAAAGGTAACGGCAGAAGTGGAAGTGGGTCGTACTTATGAAGGTGCAATTGTTAAACTGACCGATTTTGGTGCTTTTGTTAACGTATTACCTGGTCGTGATGGCTTAGTACATATTTCACAAATTTCTAAAGAACGCGTTGAGCAAGTGAGTGATGTATTAAGTGAAGGCCAAATTGTTAAAGTCAAAGTACTAGAAATAGATAGACAAGGTCGAATTCGTTTGACAATGAAAGATCTGGAAACAGAAATGGAGGATGAAATACATTCGTGATCGCTAAGAAGCAACATACGTCAGCTTTTGTAAGCTTAGTTGATAAAATAAAGCCTCAAATAAAAGAGCTGACAGTTGCTGATTTAAATAAAAAGATTAATAATCAACAGCATTTTTATTTAATTGATGTGCGTGAGCGCGATGAATTTCAGCATGGATCTATTGCTCATGCGATTCCTCTTAGTAAGGGTATCATTGAGCGTGATATTGAAAAATATATTTCGGATTTTGAGGCGGAAATTGTTGTTTATTGTAGCGGTGGTTTCCGATCTTGCTTTGTAGCAGATAATCTACAAAAAATGGGTTACTGCCAGGTTTCTTCTCTGCAAGGCGGCTTGCGAGTTTGGTTAGAAGCAGGTTATCCATTAACCAAAGTGGTTAAATAACATTTATTTCTTGATATATTCATTTTGCCGAGGTGGTGAAATTGGTAGACACGCAAGTTTCAGGTACTTGTGGGGCAACCCTTGGAGGTTCGAGTCCTCTTCTCGGCACCAATAACTAAGACATATTTTAATGGTTACTGTTAGTAAGAGAGTAGTCTTTTTTATTGATCTGTAATGGTTCTGTAATTTTATATATTTCATTACAATTATTTATTTTATCGAACTTCTTTATCATCTTATTTGTTTCATGTGCTAGGCAAGTCATCTCTAGAAATGGTCTTATCGACCCGCCACTGTAGTCTTCAGTAATATTTTCACAGCCTTTATTGCGAAGCCTTTGCCATTGAGCGATCTTTTCTTTGAGCGGCGTCTGACAAGCTGACAATTGAAGTTTTTTATTAAGTAAAGTTTCCCTTAATTTGAAGATAGCGGTAGTTGCATCCTTGTCTGAACAAAGATCCATGTCTAATTGGTTTATAGTTTTGTCACAATCAGCAAAGAGTGTTTTTAATTTCTCGACTGGAATATGATTTCGTTTTGAAATATTCGTTATTACCTCTGATTCTAAGGTTACTGATAGTGACGGCAAAGAAAAAATTAGTAAACTGAAACTGATAAAAAAATATAAAAGAGAATAATTTTTCATACCATATTTTAAGCTTACAACGAAATTGAGGCAAGCATAGAGAAAGATATTTATCAAGGCAATAAAAAACTTGGTATTTTTTGGAAAATCGGTTTAAATAGTCCAAATTATTTTTTGCCATTTTCCATGTTGAGCGTTCCATCGCCTCTCTATGACATTAATAAAACCTTTGAAGAAAACTTCAATAATCCTCCTTTCCCTTCGATAAATCCACCGGCTCGAGATTGGCCGGAAAAAGAACAGTGGATTTCTTTATTAGGTTATTCTTTAGCCTCAAACATCGGTGCAGCCGCATGTGCCGTAACAACAGGTAAAGGCATTGCCTTATTGTCGCAACTAGGTTTTGACGTGCTGACTTACAAAACGATACGACGCAAAGCCCATCCAACCCATCCCTTACCTAACATTGTATATCTAGAGTGTGAAAAATTATTTAATCACGCTGATTTGAAAGAAATTATCTTTACCAAGGATAAAATTGAAAAAATTAATGACAAAATAGCTATTAGTAATTCCTTTGGTAATGGTTGTTTGGAGCCAAAGGTGATTATGCAAGATATCGCTTTTGCCAAAAACTCTTTGGCGAAGGGTCAAATGTTAATTGTGTCGGTTTATGGTGAAGGCGATTCGATTGCATCAATATCACAAGATTTTGTTGCGGCAGCATTGATGGCCAAAGAAGCAGGTGCAGATGTTATAGAGTTAAATTTTTCTTGTCCTAATTTAATGAAATCAGGTGAACCTCTTTATTGGAGTATTGAACATGTATCACAAATAACAGCATTTGTTGTGAAGTGCTTAGGTAATATTCCAATATTATTAAAGTTTGGTTTGATGGATCAGAATGAATTCCCAGTTAAATTATTAATTTCTGCGGCACGTGCAGGCGCAAGAGGGATTAGTACGATTAACTCGGTTAGTATGAAGGTATTAAATAAAAACCATGTCCCAGCATTTGGGAAAAGAATTTATAGTGGAGTTTCAGGTTACCCGATTCGACAGCTAGCATTACAATGTGTTAAAAAATTAGTTCAAATTAATCAAACTGAAAAATTAAACTTAACTATTTTAGGCATGGGTGGCATAACTATGCCTGAACATTTTAATGAATTTTTAAATAGTGGAGCCGATATCGCTCTGTCTGCAACGGGTATGATGTGGAATCCTTATCTTGCCAGTCAATTTCACGAACAGATGAGATCATGAAAAAATTAATTTCTGCACAGTTGATATTAAAAACAGGTGAAAGTTTTTTAGGGTATATGCCGGCAAGCCAAACAACCGAAGTCTCTGGTGAAGTTATATTTAATACAGGTATGGTAGGTTATGTGGAATCCTTAACAGACCCTTCTTACGCAGGCCAGATATTATGTTTCACCTATCCTTTGTTAGGAAATTATGGAGTGTCTCCATCAACTACTTGGGAGTCTAACAAAATTCAAGTAAAAGGAGTCATTATTTCTGAACTGGCGGCATTTTATTCAAACCCTACTGCTCAAAATTCATTAAGAAATTGGCTAGAAATTCAAAATACACCTTTTATTACAGGTGTAGATACGCGGGCTTTAACACATTGCTTAAGAGTGAATGGGGTGACCCCAGGCATCATTACTTCATTAAATAAGCCTCATGGTAATTTTATTGAATTCGAAACTATCGATTGGGTAAAGGAAGTAACAATTACTGAACCGATCTATTATGGCAAAGGTAGAAAAAAAATAATTGTTGTAGATTGTGGTTTAAAAGAAAATATTTTACGTTGCTTATTAAAATTTCCAATTAAAATTAAAAGGGTCCCTTATGATTATGATTATAGTCAGGAAGATTATGATGGGGTTTTTATTTCCAATGGTCCAGGTGACCCGCAGTTATGTAAAGAAACGATAGCCATTTTAAAAAAAGCTTTAAACCAGAAGAAACCTTGTTTCGGTATTTGTTTAGGGACGCAGTTGATGGCTTTAGCGGTTGGTGCTAAAACCTATAAATTAATTTTTGGCCATCGTTCGCAAAATCAACCTTGTATTTATTTGCCTACCCAAAGATGTTATTTAACCTCGCAAAATCATGGTTATGCAGTAAATGAGAAGTCGCTTCCTAAAGATTGGCAAGTTTTGTTTCGGAATTTAAATGATGGAACCGTTGCAGGAATTGAGCATAAAAAAGATCCTTTTTTCTCAGTACAATTTCATCCCGAGGCTGCGCCTGGGCCCATGGATACGCAATGGTTATTTGAGCGTTTTTATCGCATGTTATAAAAAATTATGAAAATACAACGATATAAGGGAAAAAAAATACTGCTTTTAGGTTCTGGTGGTTTACGAATAGGCCAAGCTGGAGAGTTTGATTATTCCGGTTCACAGGCCATTAAAGCTTTAAAAGAGGAAAAAATTACTTCCGTATTAATAAATCCAAATATAGCTACCATACAAACGGATGCAAATTTAGCTGATGAAATTTATTTGCAACCCTTAAATTTTGATACTGTGAAACGGATTATTATTAAAGAAAAACCTGATGGAATTTTATTGGGTTTTGGTGGGCAAACTGCACTTAATTTAGGTTTAGATTTAGAAGAAAAAGGGATATTAAAAAAATATAAAGTTAGAGTATTAGGTACATCAGTAGAATCAATACGTCAAACAGAAGATAGAGATCTTTTTAAAGCGGTTTTAGCAAAGATTAAAATTAAAACACCGCTTAGTTTTGCTGTGAAAACTGTTGCCGAAGCGTTGAAAGCAGCAGAAAAGATTGGTTATCCCCTAATGTTACGTTCAGGCTTTTCTTTAGGAGGTTTAGGTTCTGGAAAAATTGCACATCAAGAAGTACTTGAACAGCGAGCCCAGGAAAGCTTAGCTTCATCACCACAAATTTTAATCGAAGAATACTTATTTGGATGGAAGGAATTTGAATATGAAATAGTTCGTGACCAAATGGGAAATAGATTAACAATTTGTAATATGGAAAATATGGATGCAATGGGCATTCATACTGGGGAAAGTATTGTTGTAGCGCCCGCACAAACCTTAAGTAATGAGCAACATCAATTTTTACGTAATATGGCTTTGGAAGTTGCTGAATATTTTAAGATTGTCGGAGAATGTAATATTCAATTTGCTATTAACCCTAAAAATGGTGATTACCGAGTTATAGAAATGAATGCACGTTTATCGCGTTCAAGTGCGTTAGCATCTAAAGCGACAGGTTATTCATTAGCTTTTATTGCTGCAAAATTAGCACTAGGCTATCAGCTTTATGAAATAAAGAATAGTGTTACACAGGTAACGAGTGCTTATTTTGAGCCCGCTTTAGACTATATCGTGGTAAAAATTCCGCGTTGGGATACACATAAATTAAAAGCTGCTGAAAGGACGATTGGTACTGAAATGAAAAGTATCGGTGAAGTAATGGCAATAGGCCGTTCTTTTCCAGAAGCATTGCAAAAAGCAGTGGGTATGTTAAATAAGGGGGCAACTTGTTTAATGGATTATCCAGAAGTAATTGATAATCCGCGCAAAGAAATACAATTTGCTACTGATAGACGTTTATTTGCTTTATATCAATTTTTTAAAAACGGCGGTTCAATCAAACAAGCTGAAAGCTTATCACAGATTGATCTTTGGTTTTTAGCACAAATTTATCAATTAACAGAATTAGAAAAACAATTAAATTCACATAAATTAAGCAAACTTCTCTTACGTGAATTAAAACAAGCAGGTTTTTCTGATATTTTTATTGCTAAGACTAAAAATAAGTCCACAAAGCAAATAAGAGCTTTACGTTTAAAATACGGAATCATACCTTTTGTGAAACAAATTGATACCTTAGCTGGAGAATTTGCTGCTCAGACAAATTATCTTTATTTAAGTTACCATGCTGTTGAACATGATATTTCTCCTGCTAAGCGTGCACCTATCATTGTATTGGGGTCAGGGCCTTATTCGATAGGGTCATCGGTAGAATTTGATTGGTGCGCGGTTAATACGGCAAAGACTTTGCGCCGATTAAATGAAACGGCAATTATTATTAACTCAAATCCTGAGACAGTATCTACTGATTATGATGAGTCTGATCGATTGTATTTTGAGCAACTTACATTTGAACGTGTACAAGATATTGTCGAATTCGAATCTGCAAAGGGTATTATTGTTTCAGTCGGGGGACAGATCGCTAATAATTTGGCAGTCCCTTTAGCACAACAAGGTTTTCACTTATTAGGTACCGATCCTAAATTTATTGACTATGCGGAAAATCGAGAAAAATTTTCAGCCCTACTCAATACCCTTAATGTTGACCAACCTCCTTGGGAGAGAGTTACAAGTTTGAGTAAAGCAAAAAATTTTGCAGCTAAAGTGGGTTATCCGGTATTAATAAGACCTTCTTATATTTTATCTGGATCGGCAATGAATGTGGTTTTTGATCCTGAGTCTTTAGACCAACATTTACAAGCGGCTGCTCATGTATCCCAAGAATACCCTGTGGTGATATCTAAATTTGTTCAAAAAGCAAAGGAATTAGAAGTAGATGGTGTCGCTCGAAAGGGTGAAATTGTTATTGAGGCCA
>CASFML010000176.1 GCA_949295795.1 uncultured Gammaproteobacteria bacterium
CTTCCCTCCCGCGCCAGAGAATTACTAAGCCATTACACGATACTTATCCATCGTTATCTAAGACTAAAGAAAAAACGGGCGGTATATAGTCAATACATTACGCGTTTATTAATCAATAGCGTCATGGTCGCCATTATTTTTAGTTTGAGTGAAAAATGGATATTTCCAAAAATTAATGCTTGGATTGATTCAATTTACTGGGTAAACACCTTAAGTTGTTTAATTGCTTTATTATTAGCTTCACCTTTTATCTGGGGCATGATCTTTGCCTATCGTGCATTCCCGCATCGACGCCATGCCGCCATTAAACCTATTATCGCTATCGGATGGATTTTTACTTTAACCGTCATCATTACCTTAGCCATTACCTATTTCCATACGTGGTCTATTATTTTACTGCTATTCATTATTTCGCTTACGTTATTTAGTTTATTGCACAAACCACTACAAAAATTCTATCCTTGGTTAGAAAAAAGATTTTTAGCTAATATTAAAACACCCAGTATTCAAGAAACCTCCAAGGACGAATTAACCGCTTGGGGCATTAATTTGAAAGGGACTGATATCCAGAATAATTATTATTTTATCAATAAAACCTTACAAGAGTTAAATCTTGCACAGCAATTTGGTATCCATATTGTTGCACTTTATCGGGGTCCGAAAATCATTCTAACGCCACCCCATCATGAAAAAATTAGGCTTTATGATAAGCTATTTATTTTAGGCAGCGATGAACAAATCGACACATTTAGTCAATTGTTACAAGTTAACACTTATCAAGAAGAACTCGAATTATACAATCATCTTGAATTAAAAACCTTTTTACTTGATAAAAGCCATCCCTTTGTAGGACTTAGCATTGAAGAAGCAATGAAAAAAAATCACATTGATGGAATAGTATTAGGTATGGAACGCAAAGGGGTCAGAAAAATTAATCCCAGTAAAGATATCATCCTACGCAAAGAGGATTTGCTAATCTTGTTGGTTTATAAATCTTCAACTTAACTCTGCCCCTCTCTCCATAAAAATTTTTTATCAAATCCTTAAAAGGGTTTCTTCCAGATAACTGATTATCGGCTTTACTTGAGGTACAAAAAGCTTTGTTATGCTAGCATAAGCAATTTAAGCGCCTACAACAGATTTTTGATAACCTGCATGCTAGGAAGTTGTTGTGTTCGAGTCATAATCCCTTGGACAAAAAATCGGCTATGCGCCGAGCCCCTTTGCAGACCCTTACATATTAATCTTATTGAATAACACATAGAGGAAGATCATCATTATTAAGCAGTTTTTTCATCGACTATTTGCCAAAAAAATAGTACACATACAAGCCCAAATTATCCCTAGAGCTGAACATACTATTTCCCGTAAGGATATTAGTCATAACGCACTTAAGGTTTTATATCGCCTCAATCAGCACAAATATAGCGCTTATTTAGTAGGGGGTTGTTTGCGTGATATTTTACTGAAACAAACCCCTAAAGACTTTGATATTGCTACCAATGCCAGTCCCGAAAATATTAAAAAACTTTTCCGGAATTGTTTGTTGATCGGCAGACGTTTTCGTCTCGCACATATCCGATTTGGTCGAGAAATCATTGAAGTCAGTACCTTTCGAGCGCAAAGCAGAAAAAAATCCTTTAAACATCGAAAGGTTGCCACTCATGGCATGTTATTACGCGATAATGTCTATGGAACGATAGAAGAAGATGTTTGGCGACGGGATTTTACAATGAATGCCCTGTATTATAATATCGCTGATTTTTCTTTAGTCGATTATTGTGGCGGACTTGCTGACATACAAAATAAAATTGTACGAATTATTGGCGAGCCTCGAATTCGCTACCAGGAAGACCCCGTTCGATTACTGCGAGCTATACGCTTTGCTGGAAAATTAGGTTTTGAGTTAGATCCGACAACAGCAGCGCCTATAGCTGAACTTGCCCCTTTGCTGCGTCATGTACCGCCTGCGCGTTTATTTGAAGAAGTACTTAAACTTTTTCATCATGGTCAAGCTTTCAGGACCTATCGACTACTTAATAAGTATCAGTTGCTTAAGGAATTATTCCCACAAATAAAACACGACTTTCTGGATGATACTAACGACAAACTTCTAGAGTTGGCCTGTGAAAATACCGACCAACGGATCCGGCAAGGAAAAACCGTTTCACCGGCATTTTTGTTTGCTGTGTTTTTATGGCCTAGCGTACAAAACAAAGCTCAACAACTCATTTCCCAACATACACCTGCATTTGTTGCCTATCAACATGCAGTGAGTGATGCGCTAAGCAAACAACAGAAATTAATTACTATTCCTCGACGGTATAGCACGTCTATTCGCGAAATTTGGGATTTACAGCATCGTTTAATTCAACGGCGTCCTCATATGCTGCATCGTTTAATGAATCATCCACGTTTACGAGCCGCTTATGATTTTTTATTATTACGTGCTGAGATTAAGGAAGTAGATCCCAACATTGTAAGCTGGTGGACCGACTTTTTAGAGGCAGACCTTGAAGCCAAAAAGCAATTAATACACGCTGTCACACAAATAATCCGCGGAAATAAACGTCCCAAAAAACGAGGAAGAACAATATGAATGGAATCAAAACCGACCTAACTCAGTCGGTTAGCTGGAGCGACTTAAAGCAGCATTTTTTGCAAATTAAAAACATACCTCTTGTAGAATTCTTTTCTTGCGATCCACAACGCGCTCAAAAATTTAGTTTAACCGAAAAAGACATTTATTTTGATTATTCAAAAAATCCAATCGTTGAGAAAACACTGAGTTTATTAGCAAAATTAGCTGATAGTGTTAACTTAAGACAGCACATCAATGATTTATTTTCCGGTACCTGTGTAAATACGACACAACAGCTTCCTGCGTTACATACCGCCTTACGTGATCCAAGAAAACATGGATTAATCGTAAAAGGTGAAGATATCTTAGTCAAAATTCATGCTTGTTTGAATAAAATGCGGTATTTTGTGGACCAAGTACATCATCATCAATGGTGTAGTTTTAGCGGAAAAAAAATAACTGATATTATTAATATAGGCATAGGCGGTTCAGATTTAGGACCCCTAATGGCCGTCAATGCCTTAAAACCTTTGCAAGAAAACGCATTACATTTTCATTTTATCTCGCAGCTCGATGAGAAGACACTGCAAAGTTTTTTAGAAAAAATAAACTTAGAAACCAGCCTTTTCATTATCACCAGTAAATCCTTCACTACTTGTGAAACACTTTTGAATGCTTCTATACTCATAAAAATTTTTCAGGAAAAATTTAACGCCGCTTCTACCAAACAACATTTTTTAGCTGTCACCAGCGAGATCGAAAAAGCGATGGCATTCGGTATCGATCCCGAATGCATCTTTCCTCTTTGGGCTTGGGTCGGCGGTCGTTATTCATTATGGTCAGCGGTAGGATTACCAATTGCTTTAGCGATTGGTATGACAAAGTTTCTTGAGTTGCTTAGCGGCGCTCATGCTATGGATCAACATTTTTCCCAACAACCCTGGCTTTCTAATATGCCTGTGCTTTTAGGTCTTTTAGGAATATGGCAAATCAATTTTTTCCAAAGTTCTGCTCATGCAATACTACCTTATGATTCAGGCTTAAAATATTTTCCTACTTATTTACAACAATTAGAAATGGAAAGTAATGGTAAATCGATACGCATCGATAATAAACTAGTGAATTATCCTACATGCCCCATCATTTTTGGTGATAGTGGTCTAAATGCACAACATGCTTTTAACCAACTGTTTCATCAAGGAACTGCGCATTTTTCAGCTGATTTTATTTGTAGCTTGCGTGATCCACAGCATAATGTTCAGTATCATCAACATGTTATTGCCAGTGTTTTCAGTCAAAGTAAGGCTTTTATGGAAGGTTATCATAGTGATATAAGCTATAAAAATCTTCGTGGGAACCACGCCAACAATATGCTCGCACTGAATGCACTCAGTCCTTTTAGCTTAGGTCAATTGATTGCACTTTATGAACATAAGGTTTTTGTACAAAGTGTCATCTGGCAGATTAATCCCTTTGATCAATGGGGTGTTGAATATGGTAAACAATTAAATAAAAAGATTCTCCAAGCTTTAAGTAGTTCTAGCAAAAAAACAGAATTAACCTTTGATCCTTCTACAGAAGCGCTGATACAGCTTTACCAAAAGATTAATGCAAGGCATTAAACTAATTTAAGATGGGGTGAAATTCAATCTGAAACCATACGCTAGGACTACTTATCTGCTGTAATTTTTTAACCCAATTTAGAGAGTTTTTTGGAAATAAAGTTGACAACAAAACCATACCGCAAAAGAGGCTTTTGTGCATAAGTCCTAGTTTGTATTAGGCACACTCGAATAGCGCTGATATACTAATAATTTATCCTCAAAGGTTAATAAATGGATATTGCAGATTCCAAGCCTTTTTCATCCGCCAAAAATGAAGTTAGGAAACGTAGTCGGCAAAAGGTTGCCTGGCCAGCCTATGAGTTAGCATTCTTAGATCATGATTTTTTGCTACATAAATCGTTACGCTCAGTGCGTTTACAATTGGAACTATTGAAACCTGAGCTTTCGCAGCAAAAGTTAAAAATCGAATCCACCATTGTGGTATTTGGCAGCGCGCGTGTTGTCGATCCAGAACAAACCAAGCAACAACTTAAGCAAGCACAACAGAAATTGAAACTGAATCCCAATAGTGTTTCTGCGAAAAAAGAAGAAAAGCGACTTAAAAACCAATTAGAAAAAGGTAAATATTACGAAGAATCAAAACGTTTTAGCCAAATAGTCTCGGAAAGGTGTCAAAAAAATCGACGTCGCCATTTCGTCATCGTCACGGGTGGCGGACCAGGCATTATGGAAGCCGCTAACCGTGGTGCACAGGATGTCAAAGCCAAAAGTATTGGGCTAAATATTGTGCTGCCTCATGAACAAAGCCCTAATCCATTTATCTCACCGGAGCTTTGCTTTCAATTTCATTATTTTGCGATACGCAAAATGCATTTTCTAATTCGAGCCAGAGCCTTAGTCTGTTTTCCTGGAGGTTATGGAACTTTAGATGAACTATTTGAAACCTTAACACTCCTACAAACCAAAAAAATCAAACCTATCCCTCTACTATTATTTGGAAAAAAATATTGGTCTAAATTAATTGATTTTGACTTTCTAGTCAGTGAAGGCATGATCGATGCTAAAGACTTAAAATTCTTTCGATTTGTTGAGACCGCTGAACAAGCCTGGAAAATCATTGCTGAATTCTATCATTTACCAAAAAATAAATAATTTTAATCTTTCCAATTTAATCACTCTTTTAGCGCTTAAACGAGTTCGTATTTATCTAATTTTTATCCTTTCTTAAGCTATCCCTCACCTTTCATTAAGAAAACCTTAAGAGTTTCTTAAGGTTAATCCCGTAGAATTAAATAAGTAAAAAATCTTTGTTATCAATAAGAATAATAATTTAATACAAGGAATAAAAATGCCTCCTAGAGACATCCAAAAAAAATTAAAAGTTAATCAAAAAATTAATATATTAAAAAACTTTATAGTGGATAATAAATCCACCAAATTGAGCGATTTAGTTAGCCCTGATTTTGCATTATCGGAAAAATTATCATACATCAAAAAAGAGCTTGATTCTTTAAAAGTCTTAGAGACTATAGCCAATCGAATATTTAATTCAGAACAATTAGTGTTAGATATAAATGCTAAAAAATTAGAAATTAGAGATAAATATCCTTCAATAGCACAGAAACATGATAGCTTTAGAAAACTTGATGCTGCAAAAAACAATCTTGAAGAAGAAATAAAAAAACCACAACAAACACGCAATGAATCTGTAATAGCTAAGGCCGAAGAAGAATTAAAAACACAAACTATCTTGGTTTTAAAAAAACAATTAGAAAATAATAAAGAAAACCTTCCAGCGGCTATAGAATTAGATAATTTAACTTCTAATGATCTTTTATGTATAGCTCGCTACTTTTGGTTAAAAGAACAATGTAAAGAAAATTCAAATGCTGAAGCTATAGAAAATTTAATCAAAGAAAACATTAACACTCAAGCAGAAACTGATGTAACCGGATCCAGCCATGCTGTCTTAGGCCATATTACTTTAGGCGATTTAGTCAGAATTAAGAATTGGAATAATTTTAAGTTGAATTTCCAAAAACAATTAGAAGAACAATTAACTAAGCTCCGTTCACAAAAAAATGAATCTGCCGCTTCTAGAGAAGAACCCTCAGAGACATTGGACAAAGAAAATTTAAAGCTACTCGAAGAAGTAAATGAGCTTAAGCTAAAAATAACTTCTTTGGAAACAGAATTATCTAATGCTTATTCCAAACCTGAAGAAGCTAAGACCTTACTAAGTCACAGCGAAGCAACAGATTTAAGTAACGAAAAACTTATTTCTTTAAAAGAGCAAAATGACGAAATAATTACTTTAAATAATCAACTACTTGCAGAAAATGAAAGAAATAAAACCTTATCTGAAGAAATTGATACCCATAAACATAAAAATGATAAGCTCGAAAAAGCTTGTGCAAGCTTAAAAAATGATCTGGAAAAATATAAATCTGAATTAGACACAAAAGAAAAACAAATTGCTGAAAATTCAACCAAAATAAAAGATTACGAACTACAATTTAATCAAAAAGAACAAGAATTAATTCAAAATAAGTCTGATTTAGAAATAAAATCCTCTAAAATTAAGAAACTATCTGAAGATTTAGCTGACACAGCAAAAAAATTAGATGAAAAAAATCAAGAAATAAATCAAAAAGAAAGTGAATTGATTGATCTTAATAATAAAAATCATCAATTAGAATTAAAAATTCAACAATTAAATGATAAATTAAAAAAATTAGAGAACCAATCTAAACTAGATCAAGCTAACTTAACTTCTAAGACACATGATACTAATTATAGAATTTCGCAACTTGAATCTGATATCAACGAAAAAAAACTCGCTTTAGAACAATTAAGAAATGAGTTTGATGGCTCAAAAAAAATCGTTAATGAATATAAACATCAGATAAATGTTTTAAAAACGGATTTAGAATTAAAAGCGCAAGCGTTAACCGAAAGCAAATCTCAGCTTCAAACATTAACTGAGCAATCTGAAAAATTAAGTGCCCAAAAAAATATATTAGAGCAATACAAAACCGAATTAGCTGATTCTTTAGCTAAATATAAAGCCTTAAAAGCTCAACTTTCAACAACTACACAAGATTTAGGAGTGAAATTAACTGAGCTTCATGAAAAAAATATTTCTATTGAAAAAGATAACAATGTACTTAAGGAAAATTTAGAATTCTTTAAAATGAGCTTTGAAAAAGAAAAAGATGCTTTATTAACGGCTAAAAAGGAAATTTTAGAATTGAAAAATGCTCTTTCTTCTACTCAGACCAACCTCACTACAATCAACCAAGACTTTAAATCACAACTAGAATCAGCACAAGAAGAAAAAGAAAAACATTTAAAAGAATATAATCTATTCATTTCTGAAGTGAATTCAATTTTGTACAATATTACTGATAAAGATTCTGAAATTCCTTTTTCATCCCTTAAATCAAATAATCTTATTGATAGCACTGAAGAATTTAACCACCTTATAACAAAAATAAAATCCTTTAAAGCGCGAGTTGATGCAAGTGATGCATTAGAAGATGAAATTTTTCAACTCAAATTATCTCAAGGTGTTTTAGAGAATGAAAATACAAAACAATTAGCTGGAGAAATAGAGACACTTCAAAATCAAATTCAAGAGTTATTAGAAAAAAATGAATCGCTTAAAGAGCAAAATCAAAATCTTATTCGGGACTCAAAACTCGGTCCAATAGAAATTGAAGAAGATTCGGATGATGAATTTGGATATCCTTTCGAGACTATGAGCCATGGTGAACATTCTGATGATGAAGATGAAATTAACGAATATAAATCCTTTCCAAAAGCTTTAGAAGAATTAGACGAGATAAAAAATCAACTAGAACAAACTTCAGCTGAACTTGAACAAAAAAAATATGAATTAAACCAGTTACTGGAAAACTTAATTCCATCATTACAAAACCAATTATTAGCAAAAGATACTGAAGTCAAAAATTTAAAAACAAAACTTCAAGAAGAAACGGATAAATTAACTTCACGTTTAACCGAGGCACAGGAAGGCTTAAAAGAATCTCAAAATCACATAGCGAGTCTAAAAACTGAACAAATTGAAGAGTTAGACCAACTTAGGACCCACTATGAAAAATCAATTCAGGAATTAAACAATCAAATAATTAACAAAAAAATTCACTTAAAAGATTTAGCTTCAAGCTTAAGTGCTTCCGACAAGCAGCTTCAGCAACTTAAACAGACTTTTGATTCATTATTAACCGAGAAATTAACCTTAGAAAATACTCTAAAGCAATTAGAACAAAAAAATGGTGAACTACAGCAAAAGCTTAGTCAAGCATCTGCTAAAGATGCTTTCCTAGCGGCATTAGAACAGGAAAAAACTACAAATGAAAAAGAACTACAAGAACTGCAAAATAAATTAAAAAATTTAAAAGAAAAGCTTGAAATTAGTCAAACGGCTTACAGTGATTCAAATGAAAAATATGCTAAGCTTGAAAAAGCATTTGAAGAACAAAGTCAACAATTAAATCTAATAACCGCTGAGCTTGAAAGCTCTAATGCACAGCTGGAAGCAGCGCATACAAGATTAGAAAATATGAAGGCTGTAACGACTGGTGCAAGACCACTTATTCAAGATGAATTGTCTAGTTTGAAAGATGAAGCATTTTCAGAAGGTAGCAGCAGCGATCCACAGTCTCAGTTTAGAACTGTTTTGCAAAAACCTTCTCAAAGCGATGAAGACAGTTTAAATCTAAATGAAACAGAAGATGAATTATCAAAAAAAACAGATTCAAGACCTTCCTCGCCAATTGTTAACACTTCTATACCTACCTCAGATCAACTAAGTAGAGATGCAACACTTGAAGAAATTAAACAAGGCGTGAACGTAGCATTTAAACAAGAAAACCATCCGGCCATTATTGACGCTTTCATTAATAAGTTTTTACAAATAGCGACGGATGCTGCCAATAAGTCATTAAATGACAATGCCAACAGCCTACTGCCTAGCTTTGAACAAAGGCTTAAAAAAATCGCATCGGATCAAACTACACAATTAATTTTTCCATATATAAATAGTCCAAGCTTCAAGACTAAAATTGCAGAAAACATACACACTAATAAATTACAAGCTTCAAATTATTTAGAAGAAGTAATTAATTCAACTGAGTTAATTTTTGCTAATTTAGCAATAGGAGAACCCGCGCAAAATTATAAGGACAATATAGCCGATCAGGGTAAAAATCTTCTTATTAAACTCTGCATTGAAAATCTACAAACTAACGAAAAAGAAAGTCTTCTGGAACTCGCTAAAAATAGTTTAGAAAAGCAAGCTGCCGAAAATCATTTACTGACGAATGAGTATACCGGAATTATCCAAAGAACTACTGAAGAATTAGTAACTCAATTGCTTAAAAAAGAAAATTTGCAAAAAACTCTGGAAGAAATAGTTAAGAATCCTATCGGTGGCTTGAATCTTTTAGTAGCCAGCCAACAAAAATTACAAGATCAACTTGTTCAAAAAATTAATCAGAATTTTGATCATTACTTTCCTAACCTCCATTTAGATCCTATTTTAGAAAAAATTAACCATGATAAGGATTTATCCAGTGACGAAACAGCAAAGCTTCCTGCAGAGCTGCAATATGCAGATACTTTAGAAGAATTTGTGTCTGGCTTACGAGTTAAATATCCTAATTTATCATCTAGTTATAAAAACAAAATTAATGAGGATACTTTCAAGCAATTACGTTTAATACTTCGAAAAAATGCTTTGAATGCTTTCCCCTCAGCTGCATTTGAAGATAAAGAAATACTTGATTTAGATGCTAAGTTATGGTTAGAGAAAAAACTTCAACAAATAACCAATAAGTCCATTAGCTTAAAACTAGATGAAAAGGCTCAAAAAGATCTGGACAATAATTTTCAGAAATATTTTAGGTTATCACCGCTAGAAGATATGTCGATTACGCATAAATCCATTGATGAGCTAAAAAATGAATTGAAAAAACTTAATAATTTTAAATTAAAAACCGCAACTGAACTTACTAAGGTTTTTTCAGAAATTGAATCAAAATTACCGGAATATCCACATTTAATTACTCAAGATGGTTCATTTCAGGCTAATCTAAACAGTACTCTGCCTGACAATTTTCCAAAGCTGAGCGATGCTCACAAGTATCCCATGCTTAGCACTTCCCAAATACAGATATTACTAGATAAAATCAACCAACATGATGTGAGTAGATGGAGCAGATGGTGCTTATTAAATAGTAGTAATAAAATAGTACAGGAAATTGCTGACAATATTATTTCTGACTCTACTAATCCATTCGAATCGAGTACTGATATCCAAAGAATAGTGAGTAATTCTTTGACAATATTAAAGGAGTTTCATGGCCTAAAAGGGACACTTGAGAAAAGAAGCTACTGGGACTCAGAAATTCAACAACGATATGCTCTG
This sequence comes from uncultured Gammaproteobacteria bacterium, assembly GCA_949295795.1. Classification (GTDB taxonomy): domain Bacteria; phylum Pseudomonadota; class Gammaproteobacteria; order Diplorickettsiales; family Diplorickettsiaceae; genus Aquirickettsiella. Next base: position 10,598 of record CASFML010000176.1, read on the forward strand.
ACGCAAAAATTAAAATCTTCAAGTCATTTTAACCAGATGGTCGAGGATAGAATAAGCAAATTGGAAGAGATGCTGGATCTTAAAGAAAATGATGCTGATGAAAATGTAAAGGCTCTACCCAAAGCGGTTTATCTACCTAACAAATGCCGGGTCATACCTAATTTTCAGTTTGATTCATCAGAAGATCCAGAAGAATACCATCTACAAGTCGATAATTTTTATAAACAAGATGCACTTAAAGTAGGTAAAACAATTACTTTCTCTCAAAAGTTAGCTAATGAGGACGAATGTAAATGGTCTGCCACACTTAATACTGATAAATGCTTAAGCTTTAAAACTCAAAAGAAACGTTTTAGAAGCGAAAAGAGCTACCTACAGGAAGTCAGTTTTGCACAGATGATCTATTCAGTTAATAGCTTTAAAGATGCTAAAACGTGTACGCTTAACTTTGGTAATTGCTCACAAAACATGAAGGAAAGGCTTTACCTATTCGCTAAGGCCTACAATGAATTACGCCTTGAAGATAATGAACTTCAAAAAAGGCCTAAAATAAATTGTAATATCAAAAATTCACCTAACCTGGATAAAGCTAAAATTGCCGTAGTTAAAGAAGAGATCAAAGCGCAACTGAATCTTCATAGTAATGAACTAGAAGATATATCTACGAAACTTAAAGATGATACAATGAGGCATCAAATAATACGTTCGAGAGGATGACATTATGACAAATAAAAATATAACTGATAGTTACGATGATTTACTATCTACTGTTTCGCTTATTAGTGAGGATCTTCAACAAGGTTTACCTCGATTTACTGAAGCTGAATTTTTAGGGGCCTTTGGAACCAAATTTCAGGACCAACTTTCTGATTCAGGAAAAAACATTTTCCAAAGCTTGTTAGGTGAAAATATTCTAAATTCAGAACCTATCAGTAAACAGTTTCAAAAGGACTATCAAGAAACCCAAGAAACCTTAATAAAAAATTTTCTGGCAAGCCTTGATCTAGATGCAAGTATAAAAAACGCTCAAGATAAGCTAAAAAATAAATTAGCCTTAGCAAAAGAACAACTGTTCAAGGATTTCATGCAGAAACTAAGCGTTCAAGGACATCATTTCATTCCAGAAGATGAAACCAAATTTAAGGCAGCTTATGCTGAATATCTTGATAAAAATTATACTGAATTAAATAATCATTTAGAAAAATTTAAAGATTTACCCGCTATTTATACTAAATATCAGCTACATCAAGAAGTTGAAGAAACACAAACTAAAGCAACTAAAGATATAAGTCATTCAATTACAAGGGATCCGACGCTTGAAGAGCTTCAATCTAAACCTAAACCTGAACCAACTTCTGGTTTTAAAGTTGATAAAAAGAATCTTGCAGAACAAATACAAAGTGATATAGCGGCTGGAAAAAATATTGATATCAACATAACTGTCCCAGACCAATCTGCTATTTTCAAGAGAATAGCTGATACTGGTTTTCAACATCAAAAACCAGCTTTAGCAATTGTTTATATGCTCATTTTTTTCTTTGCTATGCGTATATATAACAATGAAAAAAGAACCATTCAATCTATAAAAGATGTTATTAAAGAAAAACGGCTTTTCGATTTAGATCCTAGTAAAATAACCTTGCAGATGACTACTCCAACCCCTAATGGAAATGAGAAGGTTATTAGAAAAAAAGGACCTTTAAATCCTGAACAAATAAGGGAACTTCAATCAATGATTGATGAAAATAAGAGAGAATTTCAAAAGCATCATCACTCGATACAAACTAATAAAAAACCTGGATTGGCACCAGAATCGGGTTACAATACTGAAGAAGAAGAAGAAATACCCTATTCTACACCTAGACCTTAGTTTTATTAAAAAATCGACTCAACCAAAAAGATAGATGCCAACATCTATCTTTCTTTAATAAAGATTAAAAAATTTATTTACTGACGGTGTAAACAGTATTACGTAAGCTATCGAGTCGTGGTAAACGATCCCGTAATAGTTGTGTCTTATTATCCGGCGTAAAGTTAACTACTTTTATTTTATACTTTTCACATTCGAGGCTAGCAAATCGTTTAGCTGCATCCAACCCAACAAACTGAAGCCTTTTAGCGCCACGTTCACTCAGAAGATTAACCATCTCCCTTACGGTATTCAGTAAGCGACCTGTGGTATAACTTCCATAATACTTTCCCGCTGCTGTTTTCAAATGCGTGCCATAATCAAAAATTTGAAAGCCTTGTTGAACTTGTAAAATTGTTGGGGGCAAAGAGGTTATACCCGAGGCTCCTGCTCCGTCAGTTCCGTCTACTATAGAAACTTCAAAGTACGCCCATAAAAGCAATAAATATAAATAGGCCTGCTGATTTATCTCTGAACTTTGAGTAATTTGAGCTAATTGGGCAAAAAGCTCATTTAAATTAAATTCATCATCATGTTTCATACGATTAAAATTAAATATGTAGGTAATAAATTAAAATTGGACTAAAGCAAAGCTGCTGTTTCAGCCGCATTTGCCGCTCCTCCACCACCACCTGCGGCGCCACCACCGCCAGCACCACCTCCTCCTCCGGGAGCCGCAGGTGGCGTCGGACCACTACCGCCTGTATTATTTCCGCTACCACTAGAGCTGGCTGAGGCCTGCTTACCCTCTTGCAAAGCGTTTGATAATTGTGAGCCCGCTGCAGCGGTATCACTAAATGTTTGCGAAGTCGGCGCCTGTTGAGCTAAAGGTCTTACATCCTGCTCATGTTGATGACGAATACCTTGAAGCATGGATTCTTCATGGCCACTTTCTTGTGGGCCACCAATCCAGCGCAATACTTTATTAGGTACTTCATAAATCATCGCAAAACATCGATTCACAATAGCTAATATTGCTGCAGTGTAAATAGCCATCATGGCTAATTGGTAGACTATGCTAAAGATGTCGCCATTATATTCGTTTAAATAATCGGCTGCGATGCTAAAGCCACGATTAAATACCGAAATCGCAATATAAGACAGGATAATTCCAAAGATAAAACCAAATACCATTAACAACGGTCGTAAAAAGACGCTAGCGAGCAACATAATTGATTGCTCTGCCTTACCCAAAAAGTCATGCCCTTCGGGATGGGTAATACCTAATGCGACCAACGGTGCCGCTAAAACAGCTTCTAACACCACAGCAAACCAGGTAATACTACCGAAAGCAAAAAGAAAAAAAGGAATGAAAGGCACATAATAGGATAACATCGAACCTAAAACCAAATTCACTATCATCCATACCGTGATCAATGGCATGACTAAGAAAACCACTATCATAACCAGCATATTAGCGATAATCGCCGGCCCAGGGAAAAAAATGGAAGCTACGGCCGTCAGTACTCCTCCTGTAAACGCCGCCCCTAAAATACTGATCCATACGGTCTCAACCATTTTTACTAAACCATTCCCCAGTGAAGTTAAAGCAAAAATAGGATCCATATTTTTGCTATTTAAATTATTAGCAAATGAACTTTCAAAATCATAAACACGGGGAAAAATAACATTCATTATCCAAGAAGCAGCATGTCCCAAGCCATCTTCTGCTGAATTTTTTGGAAAAGAAGGGTTTGCTTCTGGGCCTGGATTATCACCCATCCCTGCTCGAGCAATCTCAGCGCTAATATATTGATCAAAAACACCACCATTAACCGGTAAATTATTTTTTAAATTATCGATCACATTGTTATCTGTTATGGTATTAAAACCAGTTCCAGTGTATTCGGGATTAAAAATTGGTGTAATTTTATCTTTAAGCGCATGCACGCCAGTATTATCTCTAATACTTTGATTCAAACGTGCCATTTTATAGTAATAACTTCCAGCCAGTATCCAACCATTGTCTTTAGCACTTTTAATAAATTCTTTATATTTTTTGCTGGCATCATCATCCAAAGAACGTAAGGCGGGTTTTACAATACCAAAATAATCTTCGCCCGAATCGACTAAGACATTGGGAGTAAAGGTTGCCGCATCTGCATTTAAGTGAGTGATAGGTACAGCGCCTTTACCGATAGCAGGAACCAATTTATCTGCTAAGGTTTTAGCTAATGGACCCAAATCGAGTGTCATTTGCCTAGCCGCAATACTAGCGCTATCGTTAGCCGTTAATTGAGCTGGATTGTAAGCTCGATCATCTTCACCTGTCTTACCAATAAAATTCCAGTTAAGGTTTCCACAAATACCTACGTATTTATTGTAAGCTGTTCCTTTTAATCCTTCTTGTCCTGGGAAATTTATATATCCCCCTTTGTCTTTAGTATAATCTATAGGTAATCCGGTATTGGATCCATTAGATGCTTTCCCGGTAACTACCAATGAATTCATAAAATCTGGAACTGGTGTTGGACCGGGGGTGCCTGTAATATTTCTATTTTGACGCGCTAATGCATTTTGCACCGCCAACATACACGTTTCTAATTTAAGGATACTTCCGGCTTTACCGACTAAAAAACTATTGTCCGCAAGTCCTGATTTTGGACCGGGTTTTAAAGATTGTATCGGCTCAACTATAGCTCCGTTATGATTGATATAATTTAATGCTACATTCCAAACTTCATCCGCTGCGCCTACGCCCTGAACGACCACCCACAGCACCATGATTTGTATCATCGAATAACCAGTGGCTTTAGGTAGTAATAAACCAATCCCCATAACAGTTCTTAAAGGAACCCATATTGAAGACCATTTCTTACCTAAGAATTCACCTTCATGTGAGGTATTTAAGATTGATACAAATAAGACATAGCTCAATACGGTAGAAGCCATCACTAATATAATCGAATTAAATGCACCGAACATCGTTCCTAAGATTTGACTGCCTGTACCATGTAGTACACCATCCACCACCCCAAAAATAGTCGCTAAATACGACATAGATAAATCGGTACTAGGGGGGGTTAAGCTCAAGGTATCTGCTAATAACAAGGATGGAAACAAGCAAAGCAAGCTCGTAAATAGAAACTTACGCATTATTTTTTTTCCTAATAAAAAATTGA
>CASFML010000177.1 GCA_949295795.1 uncultured Gammaproteobacteria bacterium
AACCTTATCGGGTTAAAATACGCGCAGCCGGGTTTCCACACTTGGCGGCTTTAAATGAATTGGTTTCCGGACATATGATTGCGGATTTAGTCGCTATCCTGTCCAGCCTTGATATCGTATTTGGTGAAATCGATCGATGAAGAAACTGACGAATAACAACAGCAGCGTATTACCCGAAGCGTTAAAAATCGCCATTGAGAAATGGGCTAAGAAATATCCGCCTGAACGCAGACAATCCGCGGTATTGCCTGCGTTAAGCTTAGCCCAAGAGTATAATGGCGGCTATTTATCGCAAGAATTAATCGATGCCGTGGCTGATTTTTTAGAGATGTCACGCATGACAGCTTATGAAGTAGCTACATTCTATACACTTTATGAACTGAAACCGATAGGTCGGCATAAGATTGGGGTGTGTACGAATGTTTCTTGCATGTTGAGCGGTTGTGAAAAGATCGTTGCGCATTTGCAAGATCGTTTGCAAATTAAGCTGGGTGAAACGACCGCGGATAAAAAATTTACGTTACGTGAAGTTGAGTGCTTAGGTGCCTGTGCAAACGCGCCGGTTGTCCATATCGGACAACGTTATTATGAAGATTTAACACCCGAAAAAATTGATCAGATCTTGGATAACTTAGATGGCGAATGATATTTGTTTCCGTACTTTACATTTTGATGAGCCATGGAGCCTAAAAAATTATCGGTGTGTCGGAGGTTATCAAGTTTGGGAAAGGATCCTAAAAGAAAAAACACCACCGGAACAACTTATTGCTGAATTGAAACTCTCCGCTTTACGCGGACGTGGTGGAGCAGGGTTTCCGACCGGATTAAAATGGAGCTTTATTACGCGTGGTGCTCCCGGTCAGAAATACATACTCTGTAATTCGGATGAAGGAGAACCTGGAACGTGCAAGGATCGAGATATTTTACGTTTTAACCCACACCAATTAATTGAGGGAATGGCTATTGCTGGATATGTGATGGGTGCGACGGTGGGTTATAATTATATCCGTGGCGAATATTATGAACCTTTTCTGCGTTGTGAAGCGGCCATTGCCGAAGCGAATGCCGCAGGTTTATTAGGCATTAATATTTTAGATTCCGGATTTGATTTTCAACTCTATAACCATTTAGGTGCGGGCGCTTATATTTGTGGTGAAGAAACCGCTTTAATGGAATCCTTAGAAGGAAAGAAAGGTTTTCCGCGCTTTAAGCCTCCTTTCCCAGCAAATTATGGTTTATATGGTCGTCCCACGACGATTAACAACACTGAAACCTTAGCTTCTGTTCCGGTGATACTGCAAAAAGGCGGGCAATGGTTTTTAGAATTAGGAAAACCCAACAATGGAGGTTGTAAAGTATTTAGTGTGACCGGGCATGTTAATAAACCCGGTAACTTTGAAGTGCCTTTAGGTATTTCTTTTAAAGACTTATTAGTACTTGCCGGTGGTATGAAAGACGGCAGGCGTTTAAAGGCAGTGATTCCAGGCGGCTCCTCCATGCCCGTGTTAACGGCGGAAGCCATATGGAATATCACCATGGACTACGATTCAATTGCTAAAGCGGGTTCAATGTTAGGTTCTGGTGGTGTCATTGTCATGGACGAAACCACTTGCATGGTGAAGGTTTTAGCGCGTATTGCGCATTTTTATAAAGAAGAATCCTGTGGTCAATGTACTCCCTGTCGTGAAGGAACGGGCTGGATGTGGCGAGTATTACATCGTATTGGGCATGGTTTAGGGCGGATGAGTGATCTTGAGTTATTGGAAAGTGTGGCAGGGAAGATTATGGGGCACACCATTTGCGCCTTAGGGGATGCAGCGGCGATGCCAGTACAAAGCTTTATTAAACATTTTCGTCATGAGTTTGTTGAACATATTGAACATAAACGGTGTCCAGTGGGTGATTCGCATGATTAGATTTCTTTCGAAACGGTGTAATTTGTTTGATTCCATTGTTGAACACCTGGCTTCGGTCCTCATTTACTCGAGTAAACTCCGGTCCTCGCCAGTCGTTCGTCGCGAACTCAAGCAAATTTCTGTGTTTCGTAAAAAATCTAATAATTGTCGAGAAAAAATATGATAGACATAGAAATAGACGGTCGTACATTACACGTCGAACAAAATACCACGATTATCGAAGCGGCTGATAAAGCGGGTATCTATATTCCACGTTTTTGCTACCATAAAAAACTTTCTATTGTTGCTAATTGTCGAATGTGTTTGGTCGAGGTTGAAAAATCCGGTAAACCATTACCCGCTTGTGCGACACCCGTCACTGCTGGTATGAAGGTTTATACAACCTCAGCAAAAACCAAAGAAGCTCAACGCTCGGTGATGGAATTTTTATTGATTAACCATCCTTTAGATTGTCCTATTTGCGATCAAGGTGGCGAATGTGAATTACAAGATCTCTCTTTAGGTTATGGCTCCTCGTTGTCACGTTTTACTGAAGGTAAACGTTCTGTCAAAGACGATAATTTGGGATCCTTAATTGCCACCGAGATGACGCGTTGTATCCAATGTACGCGTTGTGTGCGATTTGGTCAGGAAATTGCTGGCATTAAAGAATTAGGTGCACTGAATCGCGGTGAAGACTTGCAAATCAGTACCTATATCGAACATAGCTTAGAATCGGAATTATCGGGAAATATTATTGATCTTTGTCCAGTGGGTGCATTAACGTCGAAACCGTTTCGCTTTACTGCGCGTGCTTGGGAATTACATCAATCGGCTTCGATAGCCCCGCATGATTGTTTGGGTTCGAATATTTATTTACATACGCGTCGCGAACAAGTGATGCGTGCGGTGCCACGAGAAAATGAAACGATCAATGAAACCTGGTTATCGGATCGGGATCGTTATAGTTATTTGGGTATTCACAGTAAAGAACGTTTGACAAAGCCGCATATTAAAGAAAATGGTCAGTGGTTTATTGTTGATTGGGAAACCGCACTCGAGAAAGTAGTCAGCGAATTTAAAAAGATTCTACAACAAAAAGATGCGCAAACGATCGGTGGTTTAGCTTCACCCTCGAGTACCACCGAAGAGTTTTATTTCTTTCAAAAATTATTGCGAAGTTTGGGTACACAACATATCGATCATCGGTTACACCAAACCGATACATCTGATCAAATGCAAGCACCATTATGTCCGCCGGGTCTAAGCTTACCGGCTTTAGAAAAAGCTGATTTTATCTGGTTGGTGGGTTCTAATATTCGACGTGAACAACCGATAGCAGCCCATCGTTTACGCAAAGCCAACTTAGCCGGGACTAAAATTGCCAGTTTGCATAGTGTGGATGTGCGTGTTCCTTTTGCATTGTATGAAAATCGCTGTGTGAGTCCGGAAGCCATCGTACCGACGTTGTTAGCGGTTGCTAAAGCGTTAGCGGATGAACCCTTGTTAGCTGCATTTTCCGACATGACCCCCAGTGATTTACCGAATGATTTAGTTAAGCAATTAAAATCTTCTAAAAATACGATCATTGTTTTGGGTGCATTAGCCCATAATCATCCACAAGCGAGTTTAATTAGAGCATTAACCCACTTTATTGCCCGTCAAACAGCTGCTCGTTGTTTGTATTTGACTGAAGGAGCCAATAGTGCAGGTGCATGGTTAGCGGGTGCGGTGCCACAGCGCTTGCCGGGGGGTATTGCGGTTAGTGAACCAGGTTTATCGGCCGCGGAGATGGTCGATGCTAATTTACGTGCCTTTATTTTACTTAACATCGAGCCCACTTTAGACTGCGCTAATCCACAAGCGTTCAGTCAAGCCTTAAAGCAAGCTGATTTTGTATTGGCTTTATCACCGTTTAAAGCAAAATGTCTTTTAGAACATGCACATGTTATTTTACCAATGGCTAGCTTTGCTGAGATTCAGGGAAGCTTTATCAATATGGCGGGTTGTTGGCAAAGCTTTTCAGCGGCGATATCACCCTTAGGGTTGGCGCGTTCTGGATGGGAAATCTTACAGACCTTAGGCCATCGTTTAGAACTCGCTGATTTTAATCGATCAGATCATGCGTTTATTCGTGAAGAATTAGAACCGATATTGCAACAAGATAGCAACCAAGACGCACAGCCATTGGATTTTTGTCAGGACGCGAAAAAAGATAAACAGCCTGTATTCAAAATACCTGACAACAAAGACAAGAATTCACATACGAAACGTATAACCAGAATTAGTGAATGGCCTATTTATGGTGTTGATAGTGTGGTGCGTCGATCATTGGCGTTACAAGCGGCTGCTAGCCATGATCCTATTCAGATAGCGATGAATGCGAATTTAGCCAGACAATTGAATGTTACTGAAGGTCAATTAATTCGCATTGAACAGGGAACAGGACAGTCTGTGTTAGCGTTGTCGATACAAGAGGGTATTCCTGATCATTGTGTTTATATCCCCGTCGGCTGCGAAGAAACCGCTAGCTTAGGCGAATCATTTGGAGTAGTTAATCTCTATGCTGAATGATTTACTCTTACTAATTTGGATACTGATTAAGATTATTGTCATTACCATTCCTTTGCTGCTGATGGTGGCCTATTTAACGTTTATCGAACGTAAAGGGATTGGTTATATGCAAACCCGCATTGGACCGAATCGGGTCGGGCCTTTGGGTGTTTTACAACCGATTGCCGATGTCATTAAGTTACTCACCAAAGAAATTATTGTGCCAACGGCAGCGAATCGTTATCTCTTTATTTTAGCGCCGATTATTACCATTGCTCCTGCTTTAGCGGCTTGGGCGGTTATTCCGTTTAGTGAAGGTTTAGCGTTAACTCAAATTAATGCCGGCGTATTGTATTTGTTTGCAATTACTTCTTTAGGCGTGTATGGGATTTTAATCGCGGGCTGGGCGACAAATTCTAAATACGCTTTATTAGGTTCATTACGCGCTGCAGCACAAACGATTTCTTATGAAATTGCCATGGGCTTTGCGTTTGTCGGTGTGTTGTTAGCGGCGGGCAGTATGAATCTGCATGATATTGTATTGCGTCAACAAGGCGGTATTTTACATTGGTTTTGGTTACCCTTATTGCCGTTGTTTGTTTGCTATTGGATTTCAGGAATTGCTGAGACCAACCGTGCTCCGTTTGATCTCGCTGAAGGTGAGTCGGAGATCGTGGCAGGTTTTCATGTTGAATATTCGGGTGTGACCTTTGCTTTATTCTTTCTCGCCGAATATATGAATATGATTTTGATTTCAGCGATTGCTAGCTTATTGTTTTTAGGCGGTTGGTTATCGCCTTTTCAAGGTTTTACGGCGTTAAATACGGCATTGGTTTGGGTTCCTGGTTTCATTTGGTTTTTTATAAAAATGCTTATTTTTTTAAGCTTGTTTATTTGGTCGCGAGCGACCTTTCCTCGCTATCGCTATGACCAATTGATGCGTTTGGGTTGGAAGGTGTTAATTCCAGTTACTTTGCTTTGGATATCAGTCATCGCCTTAGCTGTACAATTTCAATGGGGTCCTTGGTTTAACGCATGAATTTATTAAGAAAAATATTACAACTCATCAAAACCTTTACACTTTGGGAACTTTTTAAAGGACTGGGGGTGACCGGTCGTTATTTTTTTAAGAAAAAGGTCACAATACAATTTCCCGAAGAAGAAACACCTCGTTCAGTTCGATTTCGAGGTTTACATGCCTTACGCCGTTACCCCAATGG
>CASFML010000178.1 GCA_949295795.1 uncultured Gammaproteobacteria bacterium
TTAAGGCTATTGGCTAATAATCCAGGAACACCTAGAAAACGCTGAACGAGTAAAAAACCCTCAATCGTCGCAGGAATCGCTAAGACAATTAAACTAAATTTAACAATCCAGGTCGTTTTCTGATAATGCTTAATAGGTCTACGACTTTTGCCATGAAACACCAAGAAAAACGCGCGGAAGATATAAAAAGCCGTCACCATCGCACCAATTAACACACAATAATAGGCGTAGGATGCCGCAGGTAAGGTCGATGCGTGAACGGCATCAATAATGGCATCTTTTGAATAAAAACCTGAAAAAGGCGGTAATGCCGCTAATGCCAATGCACCGACTAAAAAACTAAGATACGTTATTGGCATGACCTTCGCTAAGCCACCCATCTTGCGAATATCTTGTTCATGATGCATCGTTAAGATAACTGAACCAGCGGCTAAAAATAATAATGCTTTGAAAAAAGCATGCGTCACTAAATGAAAAATACCGGCCGCATACGCCGAAGCACCTAAGCCGACCATCATATAACCCAACTGCGAAAGTGTAGAATAAGCGATGATACGTTTAATATCGTTCTGTACTATCGCCACGAAGCCCATAAATAAAGCTGTCGTAGCGCCTAAGATTAAAATAAGATTTAATACACTTGGCGCCAATTCATATAAAGGCGAAAGCCGTGCGACTAAATAAACACCGGCTGTCACCATGGTGGCGGCATGAATTAATGCTGAAATGGGGGTAGGACCTTCCATCGATTCAGGTAACCACACATGCAAAGGAACCTGTGCCGATTTTCCCATTGCGCCCACAAATAATAGAAAACAAATAACAGCGATCAGTGAATAAGAGGTGTGTGGGAAGAGACTAATCGTCGCGTTTTTGAGTGCGGGTGCCGCATGAAAAACCTGGTAATAATCTAAACTGCCAAAATAATTAAATAATAAGGCAATACCTAAAAAGAAACCAAAATCACCGATACGATTAACCAAAAAAGCCTTTAAACTTCCCGCATTGGCTGCTTCTCTTTTAAACCAAAATCCAATCAACAAATAGGAAACTAAACCGACGGCCTCCCAACCAAAAAACAATTGCAGAAAGTTATTCGCACTCACTAACATCAACATGGCAAAGGTAAATGCCGACATATAACTAAAAAATCGTTTATAACCCGGATCGCCTGCCATATAAGTGACGCTATAAATATGCACAATCAATGAGATGAATGTCACGATAAGAAACATCACCACCGTCAATGGATCAATCAAAAACCCGATATTAAAGCGAAACTTTCCAGTCAAATCCCACAAGTAGAGATTTCCATCATAAGTGCCACCATGTAGAAAAAGGAGATGGTAAGCAAAATAAAGCGATAAAATAAAAGATACCGCCACGCCCAAAATGGTGACGGTATGCGCTAAGCTATTGCTCACACGACGACCGCCTAAGCCAGCCATTAATGCGCCCGCTAAGGGACATAAGATTAATACAAGGTTGATTAACTGATATTGACTCATTATCCACTACCCCTTTAAACGATTTAAGGCATCGACTTGGATGCTATGCCGGGTACGGAATAAAACAATCAATATCGCTAAACCAATCGCTGCTTCAACGGCTGCCACCGCCAATATAAAAAAGACGAATACTTGACCGGATAAATCAGCAAAAAAATGTGAAAAAGCAATAAAATTCATATTCACTGCTAATAGTAAGAGTTCGACACACATCAATAAAATGATAATATTTTTCCGATTGATCATAATGCCTAATAAACCCAAGCTAAATACTATAGCAGCCAGTATTAAGTAATAGTTTAATGGAATCATTTTTTTCTCTCAGCTGGCATTTTTATGATTCGTAAACGATCTGAAGGTTTAACCTTTAATTGTAATTCAGATGGGATCGCTTTGTTCAAACGTTTTTCACGAAAACTTAATGCAATCGTGGCAATGATACCCACTAATAATAAGACACCGGTAATTTCAAACGGATAAACATATTGTGTATACAATATATCGCCTAAAGCTTGGGTATTGCTGGCATGGGCAGATAATGGCATAAGTTTTTCTGAGCTAGAAAGTGGATAGACCGCATAAATAAGTAATGCTAATAAAACCATGACAGCGATAACTGCAAGCAACCAGTAGCGCACAAAGCCAACTTGTTTTTCAACACTATCAATATTCAATGTCATAATGACAAATAAAAATAATGTCATGACCGCGCCTACATACACTAACACCAAGATTAAACCTAAAAATTCGGCTTCTAATAAGATCCATAAAGCGGCAGCCGCAAAAAAAGCTAATACCAAAAAGAGTGCACAACGCACCGGATTACGCGAAGTGATCGTCATCAACGCAGCAGCAATCAGCAATGCCGCAAAACCGAAAAAAGCAAATTGTTGAATCGAAATTGTCATAAATAAATGCTTAAAATTACCGATAAGGGGCATCTTCTGCTCTCTCTTTAGCGATCTGTTTTTCATAGCGATCACCCATCGCCAGCAATTTTTCTTTGGTCATAATTTGTTCGCCACGCTGTTCAAAATGATAATGCGGAATATTGGTTTCGACAATCGCATCCACTGGGCAGGATTCTTCACAAAATCCACAATAAATACATTTGAATAAATCAATCTCATATAACGTAGTCCGTCGCGAACCATCCTCACGTGGCTCTGCTTCGATGGTAATCGCCAACGCGGGACAAACCGCTTCACATAATTTACAGGCTATACAGCGTTCCTCACCATTGGGGTAACGGCGTAAGGCATGTAAACCTCGAAATCGAACTGAACGAGGTGTTTCTTCTTCGGGAAATTGTATCGTGCCCTTTTTCTTAAAAAAATAACGACCGGTCACGCCCAGTCCTTTAAAGAGTTCCCAAAGTGTAAAGGTTTTTATGAGTTGTAGTATTTTTCTTAATAAATTCATGCGTTAAACCAAGGACCCCATTGAAATTGTACAGCTAATGCGACGACTGATATCCAAAGCAAAGTAACTGGAATTAACACCTTCCAACCCAAACGCATCAATTGGTCATAACGATAGCGAGGAAAGGTCGCTCGCGACCAAATAAA
>CASFML010000179.1 GCA_949295795.1 uncultured Gammaproteobacteria bacterium
AAGCCTAATACAAAGCCACTAATAAAAACCACCGAGATAAAGAAGCCTAACCAATCGATATTCAATTTCTCGGTGCGTTGCCATCTAGGAACAGAAAAAACCGCTAAATAGATACTGATTAAAGCAATAGGAAAATTGATCCAAAACACGGCGCGCCAGCTAAAGGCTTGCGTTAAGACCCCCCCTAATAAGGGACCTAAAGCAAGAAAAATAGCGGCCAATGCAACATAAATTCCTAAAGCCTTGCCACGTTCTTTATCAGGAAAGGCATTGGTGACTAAGGTATTGGTGGAAGGTGTCATAAAGGCACCGCCGATACCCTGAAGTGCGCGCATGATAATCAGCCAGCTACCTGATTTTGCCAAAGCGCATAAAACCGATGACACCATAAACAGCGTAATGCCAAACAAAAATGCCCGTTTATGACCGAGTCGATCGCCGATTTTTCCACCCAACAAAATGATGGCGCTCAGCGCTAATAAATAAGCGTTGATCACCCATTGGGTAAGACTATTAGTGAGGTTAAGCTCCCGTTGTATGGCCGGTAGCGCCACGGCTAAGGCAGTTTGGTCAATAAATACCAAGGCCAAGGCACTTGACATAGCCAGGAGAATCCACCACTTACGATTTTTTTCTGAAAATTTCAGCATGCTATTTCTTCTTAGCCTTCAAAAATAGACTATCATTTTAGTAAGAGTAACGCTTTCTTAAAAAAGCGAAAATACCGTTTTCCGAAGCGGAAGGAGCAATTATGCGTATACTCATAAGATTTGGTTTATTAATTGCATTATTAGTTATGTTCTTAGTGATGCATGGTGATAGCTTCGCGGCACGGGGTTGGTTGTTACAAAGTTTATGTAATGATCCTCGTTTATATTGTTTAGTCGTAGCGAAAGGGGAAACTTGGTATACCTTATTTCCGAATCCACAACGCCGCGAACTGGTTCAGCGTATTAACCGCATGAATACCGGTTTATGGCCGGGAATGCGGATCGCTGCACCACGGAATCTTGATGCTATAAACTGGATGGAGTATACACCATTTTCTCCTTATAGAGCACCTTCCGGTAGAAAAATGATCATCTATTCACCGGCATTAAATGCATGGGCGGCTTATGGTCCTGCGGGCAATATCATTCGTTGGGGGCCGGCATCCAGTGGACAAAATTGGTGTCCTGATTTAGGTAGACCCTGTCATACACCTTCAGGGAATTTCAAGATCTATGAAAAGCGGGGACCGGGTTGTATTTCAACTAAGTTTCCTAAACCGTATGGGGGCGCACCCATGCCGTATTGTATGTTCTTTAAAGGCGGCTTTGCTATGCATGGTTCTCGCGGTGTTCCGGGTTATAACGCCAGTCATGGTTGTGTGCGGATGTTTGTTGACGATGCACAATGGCTAAATAAAGACTTTGCGGGTATCGGTACACAGGTTATTATTTTACCGTATCCTTCAACGCGTCATTATACTCAGGTCAGCGACGACGATGATGACGACGACGATGATGATATCATTAGCAATAATGAGGATTTTGATCCATTCGACAATCAAATCGCGGACAACCAATGGGGAATAACCCACCCATTGGATGAACAAGTGGCTGCGAGTCAGGATGATAAGAATCAAGCTGAATTGAAAAAGATCGAAGATGCAATTACCAACCATGCTTAGTTAAGTCTTAAGAAGGGGTTTAAGTAGGATGAGAACACGTTGTATCTTTGGATTG
The DNA here is from genome assembly GCA_949295795.1 of uncultured Gammaproteobacteria bacterium. Taxonomy (GTDB): domain Bacteria; phylum Pseudomonadota; class Gammaproteobacteria; order Diplorickettsiales; family Diplorickettsiaceae; genus Aquirickettsiella. Next base: position 1,728 of record CASFML010000179.1, read on the forward strand.
ACAGGAAAAACGATGATTTTTCCTGTCAGTTCATAATCAGCGACCCTTTAAAAGAGTGCAAATAATTTTATTTTACTGAATATTTATGTCCTTACCTGCTTTGGATCATTTTCTACCTTGGCTGAATCATTACGGAAGTTTAGCCATTTTTGTTTGGTTTGCTCTAGGGATTTTCGCGTTACCGATACCTGAAGAATCGTTATTGCTAGTATTGGGTTTTTTAATGGCAAAAGGACAGCTGCAGATTATTCCAAGCCTATTCGCGGCTTATGCAGGCAGTTGTTGTGGTATTACCGGCAGTTATGCTCTGGGTCGAGCGACAGGTCATTATCTGAGTCAAAGTTGGGGGCGCTATATCGGGCTTACCGAAAAGCGCTACCAGGCAGCGCACAATTGGTTTGAACGTTTCGGCAAATGGGCATTAGTGATCGGTTATTTTATTCCAGGTGTACGCCATCTAACCGGTTATGTGGGGGGCGCTTTAAAATTACCCTACCGTTATTTTGCTATGTTTGCTTATTCAGGCGCCATTTTTTGGGTAAGTTTGTTTATTGGTATCGGTTATCTTTTTCATACGCATTGGCATAGTGCCGCTGAAGCATTACATACACAGATTAGCTTATTAATTAAGTAGTCCAACGGTCTATGAAATGAACGCGATATCGCTTAAAAGCTTAGCGCACAGCGAAGGTTAGTCGAGTGGCTGTTTCATTCTGTACTGAAGAAGTAAAATGCTCTCTTAGTTTTTGTAAATGCAGATTAGCCTCTAAAAATTTCTCTTGCAACTTGTTAATGGTTTGATGGCTGGCAGTAGAACAATCGGATGCGGAAGCGGGATAAAATAGCTTCATGAACTGCCGATAAATCAGCATGCAGAGCTTAGTCAAAAGGCGATAACGTGGCTCATCAATAAGCAGCTGATGCTCTTTTTTCCATTGTTCGAAGGTATTATTAATAGAATCGGTATCCACCTGTGTTATAGGAATATTTTTCAAATTATTGATTAATTGATGAACCTGTTTTTGTTTGTTTTTTCCAGATTTTAAAAAGATTGTGGGCGAATAAGATTGTTTTTCAAGTTGTTGTATTGCCTTTATAAACCAATCTAAATGTATTACCGCATTTTGATAATCATATAATACCTTTCTATTATTTTCAGAATCTTCTTCTAGTTCCTTTAGATAAGGAAATTCTGGCGTAAAAGAATTGTTTGCAAATTCTTTAAATAAACAACAGGCCTCCCACAATGAATAGTGAGTCGTATTATTTTCAGAATCAGGCTTTATAGGGGTATTTCTAGTTTCAAATAAAAGGAGTATTTTCTTGGTAGAAATTAATCGATCAAGTGCATCATCAATCTTAGTTGAGTTGCTATCGCCGGGGGTAGAAAGATCTTTAATCTTTAATCTAAGGCTAGTGTCAGGATCCAACCATTTTTCAAGTTTATCTAAGTCAGTATAATGTAAAATATTAATCAATTTTTCATAAGTTTCGATATTGATGATGGTATTAAGTGGTGCATTATGGGCTAAACAAAACGCTAATTTTTCGGGTTGACGAGTAAAAAAGGCTTGAAGTGAAATAGCAAAGCAGTTTTAGCATGATTGAGCGTGGGATGGTTATGCTCTGAGTGAATAAATTGCAGTAAGTTATTGATGGAGTGAGGGAGTAATGTGTTGTCCAGGTTTTCTAAGATGAAAAAGATCTTTTCTGTTAGGTTTTCGACAGGAATGCTTGAAAGGCCTTGAATAAATCTTTCATTTTGGATATCAGGATGGGGCTCTTCTAAAAATAAGAGAACGGCACAGAGTTCGTCAAAATTTAATAAGTCGTCATCAAACAGATCTTCTTTAGGAAAATGATCCTTAAAATCTTTAAAATTTTCGATGACTTTAATATTGGCTAATTCTTCTCGACATTTTTTCCATGGTTCATCGATCGCACGATAGCGGGAGTTTAGCATTTGCGATAACTTATTAGAAATATCTACAGCGCCTGAAGAATAATGTTTAAACTTATCAATGCGCGTCTGATAATCTTGAAATTGTTGGTCTAATCTTTCAATTTCATTATTTAAGAAGGCTTGAGCCTTATTTTTTATTTCTTGTAAAAATGCTATAGGATTTTCCCAGTTTATTTTTTGCTTGAATTCTGACAGTTTATCACGCGCTGATTTTAATCCTTGTGGTGTCAATTGCGAGAAAAATACCGCGCTATTCGATAAGTGTTGGTAATCATCAATCCAATCCTGAGTGGGTTGGCCTATATTTTTGAGAATGTCGAATTTAGGCTTAAAATCCTCAGTTATACTTTTGTAATCTTGGTAGTAATTAACTAAAGTGATAATACTTTCTCGATAGAATTTAGAAAATAAAGTCTGATAATTATCATAATCATTTTTAATTAATTCTATATTCATATCCGCTAAATGATTTTTAATTCTTTTTTCTAGAAGTAAAAATGCTTCTTCATGAGCAATAAAAATGAAGTGACTGATTTCGGGGTCAACTACATAAGAATTTTTTATAATTCCTAAAGCATTTTTGAAATCAATCGTAAGCGGGACATGGGTTTCTAGTAATTGAATACAAGCCTCTAATTGATCGTTTGCGTTACCTTCAATACCGAGCTCAGCCATTTGTAAGGGTATACGGGTTTTTAAATCATCGAGAAGTTCCCTGGAAAGTGGATGTGTTTCTTTGAAATAGTCGGAAAAATGTTGAAGAAACAAACTGCTTAATTCAGTTTGGTATTTTTCATGTTGTTCGTTATAACGATCAAAGTTTTTGTCAAGCGCATTGCTTAATGCTTCTATATTGGTTTGGTTTTGTTCCTTAAAATGATCGATTTGATCCCTCAGTTCAGCCAATAAAGACAATTGTTTTTCGGATTCACTATTAATCAGCTGTTTTGCAGCGTTTTTGAAAGCGGGCATTGCATCAAAATACTTTAATGCACTGTTTAATTCGTTAATGGAGGTACTTTTTTTTAGTACTGATTCGAATTGAACTTCATAGTCCTGCACTTTTAATGCTTTAAAACTACTGATCATGGGAATCTCATCTTTTATTTTTATTAGCAATGAAGCTATTCCTTGGGTTGTTTAATTTTCTCCTCGATAAGATTTTGATTCTTTTACTGAATTTTTCAGTATATTCCACAAAGCTTAAAGTTAAATTAATTGTTTTTTTAAGGGATTAGCTAGGTATTGTGAATTCAAATCGGAGTTTACCGCAAATTTACCGAGTTTTGGACCTCATTTAATATTATGAATGGAGTTAACCATTACTTTCAGTCAGCGATATTTCGTTAAATTCCCACTCACACCATAATGAATTGAGTGGGAAATATAAACCACAGCGTAGGGAATGATCGCTATAGAACTCCTCGAGCATCAGGGCTTGTGCATATTTATTGAGTTGTTGTTGATGCTGTTTTCTGGCTAGATTTAAAAATTCTTGCGGTTGCTCACCTTGATAGTCACTCGTCTTGTAATCAATAACCCAGATTATTCTAGTATCGGCCTCAATAAAGGTGCGATCGATCACGAGATTGTTCAATTGATTATCGAGTAGCACTGTGATGGCATATTCTGATTGTGCCGCTTGATGTTGTGAGCTTAAAATCCAGCGTCCACGCGGGCAGGCTAAGGTTGTTTCTAAACAACGGTTGATGGTTGCAAGCGCCTTTGGTATTTGCTCAGCAAGCAATCCCTGTTGCATCAATAAGCCTATGAACAGGGGTTGTGCCACAAGTATTCTGTCTTTATTCCATTGCGCTAAACCTTCTTGACTGATTTGATACAGTAATTGATGGATAACTATTCCTAAACCGCGTTCGGGATATAATTGCCATCGATAGCCGTAAGCGGCTGATTTTATAGCGGGCGGTAAATTATTTATATTTGAGTAAAGGGCAAGTTGCGCAGAATAAGGTGCTTGCCAGTCAGCTGGTAAACGTTTTAATAAGGTTTGCCGGGAGGGTGTATGCGTAGCTCTTACTGTTGAAGCAACCAGCTGTTGTGGTTTAATCGCCATAACCGGCCACAGTTGACCTAATAAGGAATTCGGCAGAGGGGATTTAACCTCTCCTGGAGTGTCACCATTTAATGTGCCTAACAAATGTAAGGATTGCTTAGCACGCGTGCAAGCAACATACAGTAGGCGTGTTAATTCGGCGGTATTTTTTTGCTTTTCTTCATTAAAAAGATAATTATAAATTCGGTCGTGCTCTTCGTGACTGGCTTTGATGGGCGCCAATAAAAAATGCTTTTTCTGTGAAGCAAACCGCTTTTCGCAAAATAATAAGAGCGCCGCTTGTTCAGAACGACCATGCCGATGCAAGCCGGGTAGGATGACATGATCATATTCTAAACCTTTGGCTTGATGTATCGTCATGATTTCGACTGCGTGACTGGGTAAAGGCGTGGTGGTTTGTGCATAGATATGACTTAATTCTGCATCCAGATTAAAAAAATCTAATGACTCGCCTTCTTGTTTAATCTTATTTTCTAGAAAATTGAAGTAAGCATGGATGTGATCCATCTCCTCCTCATTGAGTAAGGTGGTGGGACCCCCGAGTGCTAACCAGGTTTGTTTGACCCAATCGGTGAAAGCGAGTCGTCCTTGTTGAGATAAAGATTGCTGCAAAACCGGCACAATGCGCCGTAAACGTTTTTTAGTGGCTGTGTTGAGTGAAATTTCTTCAAACTGCTGGAGTTGTTGCCACAGTGTGGGCAATGCTATTTGATTAGGTTCAAATTGAGTAATTTGGTAGAGATCCGATAACGATAAACCACAATAAGGAGAATGTAATAAAGCCAACCAAGCAATCCTATCACCTAGATGATGCAGTGCACGCGTTAAACTTAACAGATCTTGCACGGCTGATTTGTCTGCGAGACTATCAATGGCAAGCGCTCGATAACTGATGGTCGCGTTTTGTAAGGCGGGTAAAATGCTACGTAAATGACTGCGTGCACGGATTAAAATGGCAATCGTCGCGTGATTATCTTCGCGTTGAATCGTTTGAATAATCTTGACTAATTGCTCGGCTTCTGTGGATTCTGCTTGATTTCGATCATCATTAGCCTGTTGCCAATAGCTACAAACTGCTTGATGTGGTTGTTTTGTTTGCGAATAAGCGGTTGCGGGAGAAAAGCAAACGCTACCAGGTTGACCGTCAGATGAGTTTGTGAGTAATTGACTAAAATGTTGATTCACCCAATCAATAATCCCAGAGGTTGAGCGAAAATTAACGGATAAGCTTAAGCTTTGCGGTTGGATGTTAGCAATACCAAGATGTTGTACCTGTGAAAATAATCCCACTTCAGCTTTGCGAAAACGATAAATGGATTGCATTGGATCGCCGACCAAAAATAAGCTACGACTTTCTTGGGGCTGCCAACCTGCCGTTAGCTTTTCGATTAAATGGAATTGGGTAGCGGAAGTATCTTGAAATTCATCAACCAGTAAATGTTGGATTTGATAGTCTAAAACCAGTGCTAAATCAGTCGGATTATCTGCTTGACCTAAGGCAGCGCTAGCGGCGAGTAAGATTTCGGTATAATCCACTCTTTTTTGCTGTTGAAAAATAATCTTTAAATGGGCGACTAATACCGGTAATAATTCAAAAAGTGATTGGAGAATCTGCCATTGTGAGTCGCTATACTGTAAAGGAGGGGCTTGTTTTAACGCAATTAAGGTTTCTAGTAGAAAATCATGTTGGCTTAACTCAGCAATTAAATTTAAGCATTGTTCTTTCCGAGTTTTAACTTCATTTTTTAGTGCGGTATTTTTTAGCGTATCCAGCGCAACAAAACCTTCCGCTTTGCTTAATTGTTTTCGCCAGCTATTAGAGTTGGTCAATAATAACTGACTGGCCGCTTGCCAAAAATTGAGATCATCTTGCCGAATGAGCAGTGTTTGTTGAAGCTGCTGTAAGGAAAAATTGAGTTGTTGAAAAAGCGCGGTTGCCATGTCTTGGCTGATTAGACCATTTAATTTTTTGACTAAATCTTGATTGATATTCAATAAAGCGTGTTCTAGATCTTCGCGTAAATGGTGTTGATGTTGTAATAAAAAATCTAACCATTGTTCGCGGCGCGCTAACATCGGAATAAATAAATCTTCGACGCGCTGAAAATCATTATCAAGGTGACTTAATAAATGACTTAATGAAGCTTGCCAAGTCACTTTATCTTCAAGCTGTTGGAGTAATGCTTGACTGGCTAAGCGATATAAATATTCAGGATGTTCAAGTGGCGTTAAGGTTTCAGATAATCCAGCGAGTAACGGCATTTGTCGAGTTAAATATAAACAAAAACTATCGATGGTCAGTATCCGTAACCGATTGGGATTGCTTAATAAATGCCACTCTAAGGCTTTATCCTGAAGCAATACCTTTTTGGCTAATTCATAACGTTCTTTATCCTTCGCAGCGGGTGCTTTGTTGTTTAATGCCAGCGCTAAGGATTGCATAATCCGTAAGCGCATTTCGTTAGCGGCTTTACGAGTAAAGGTAATGGCAACGATGGCTTCAGGGACTGAGACAGCGGTGAGCAATACCAGAAAACGGCGGACGAGTAATTCGGTTTTTCCAGAACCGGCCGGTGCTTGTACAATAAACGATTTATTCGGATCGAGCGCTAATT
>CASFML010000180.1 GCA_949295795.1 uncultured Gammaproteobacteria bacterium
CCTAAATCTCCTCCTTTATAGGCAGAACCGGGATCTTGAGAATACTTTTTTGCAAGCTCAGCAAAATTACCACCACGTAATATATCAGCACGAATCTCGTTAAGACGCATTTCTGCTTGTTTATTGTTAATTAAAGGAGAGGTTTTAATTAAAATATGCCGAGTATGTGTGGAAGTTACATAATAGGGCGCAGCGCTGTCTCCGCGCATTTCTAATAAACGAATCAGATGAAAGCCATTGTCAGCTTGGATAGGACCTGTCACTTCGCCTGGTTTAAGTTTTTTCACAGAGGCTTGAAAGATATCAGGTAAATCATTGAGTGGGCGCCAACCTAAATCTCCACCTGCTAAGGGAGGATTGTATTTGTTGTCTTTTCCTATCAAGTCTTGAAAAGAAATTCCCTGTTTGGTTTGCTGAAGTAAGGATAAAGCGAGTTCTTTTATGTGCGAAATATCGGTGGCAGAGGGATGATTGGGAAATGGAACAAGCAAATCCTCCACTCGGTAAGCTGCTTTTTGCGAAACTGGTTTAGGCATATGCAATACCATATCTTTGGTTTCCTGCTCGGTCACTGTAATCTTTGCGGCGACTTCATCTTGTTGTAATTTGCTAATAATTAGTTGCTCGCGGATTTGTTGTCGGTATTTCGCATAGGGTATATTTTGTTGTTGCAATTGTTGACGTAATTGGTCGAGGGTAAAATTATTGCGTTGAGCAATACTCATAATGGTCTTATCTAAAGCGGCCTCATCAATCTTGAGTCCGACATTTACGGCTAATTGCAATTGTAATTGATTATCTATCATTTTATTCAGTACTCGCTTGCGAAAAGTTGCAGTATCTGGGATAGATTTGTTTTCAGCTAATGATTGTTGACGCGCTAATTCAATTTGTTCATTTAATTGCTGTTGCGTGATGACACTATTATTAACTACGGCGACGATCCGATCCAATGTTTCAATAGCATATAAAGGAGAAGGGGAAAATACGCTGCTGAGTAAAATAATGAATGGAAAGATTTTTTTAAGGAAGTCCATAATCGCTCATCTAAATGTGGGTTGCACTAGACTGAAAGTTATCAGAATAGCCGGGGATATTACTTGTTAAAAAGCTGGTTATATCACTGATGCCTACGGTACTCAAGCCTTTAAGTTGAAATTGGAAATAAACCACATTATTAAAGATTGGACTACTATTTTGATTTAAGGCAAAAAAGGTTCGGCCAGCGACGATTCGAAATGCCCAACAACAACTATCATATTGTAAACCATAAAAAAAACTTTGTGAGTATTTATGACTAAAATTATAGTTCCATCCGCCGACTGTGCTCCATTGATTTTTAAGTGGTGTTGCGAAAGAAAAACCGAGTCGATTAAAATCGTTTTGATGACTATTGGGTGGTGTAGGAGGCGTAGTGACAAACAGATCGCCAAAGCGGATACGTGCATAGTTAATATTAAACAATTGGTCGGGATGAGGATGATACTGAACATTGGCAGCTGCATTAACAATGTCATGAGTCGTTGGGTCCCAGGCAATATTAGCTGTCGTGCTCCAGTGTGGATTAAGGTTGTAATTGATTTGACCCGCAATGGGAGAAAATTTTTCAGTGGGTGATGTAGCGCCGGGTATTGTAAGGGGATTAGCACATAATGTTCCAGGTGTACTTAATTGCCTTTCTAATGGGCTACATAAGAAAACCCGTCTATCTTTAAAATAGTAAATTTGACCAATACTAGCTCTCAGTTTTTCTTCACCAGTGGAGGGCTTTAAAAATCGAGTGGTGAGTGCATAGCTAATTTGGTTTGCATCGCCGATACGATCATAACCACTGAAACGATTGGTCAAGAAAAGGCTGTCATAACTAAAAGGAATAAGTGCGCTATCAAAAACAGGGATATTACTCTGATCCCGATAAGGAACATTGAGATAAAAAAGACGAGGTTCTAATGTTTGCAAGTAAGGATGCTCTCCCCAATGGATTTGACGATCAAAATACAAACCACTATCGATACTAAATAAAGGTATTGTGCGTTGGATTTCGCTTTTATAGCCAGGCACTTGATTCAATATATTATAATGAGTCAGACCCAATTGAACCCGTGGAACAAAGTAAGCGTCTTTACTTCGCATTGGATAACTGATGGAAGGGAAAAGATTAACTCGAAGTGTTTGTGGGGGGTTGACTAACTCGCCTGGATCATTTAAACGTTGAAAATAAGTCAATTGATTGTTTATTTGCAGGTTAAATCCATGAAAATTAACCGTTGTACTATTTAAGTCAATCTCAGGTAAACTATTGTAGGGGTTGTTTACAGGCGATTGATTTAAAGGATGAAGTGTTTGATAACGATTAATACTCGTGGTGAAATTCCAAATATCACCGCTATAATTTAATTTCGCTTGCTGCGCCAGCTGATTGATAGCGATATTAGGTGGTTGATTAAAGTCCTCTAAATAATAATCATCCCCGACCCAATTAAAATTTACGGTACTTGTCCAACGCGGCGACCACATCCGTTGTTCTTGCCAGGTAAATGATTTTCTTGCAGTGCTTGGATAAATTAGTGGATTAGTATTGGGATAAAGAAAAGGAATTTGATCAGCAAGTCGAGCTGCAGCACGATCATAGGGTAAATAATTAGCAACGATCTGTCCGCTACTATGATGGGTTAGATAACGGAATTGACCACCTAATTGTATTCCTCGTTTGCTCAAAACTGTGGGCGTAAATAAAAAATCATAATTGTTTGCTATGTTCCAATAATAAGGAAAACCGATCCCAATTCCTGATTGTGAAGAGGTTCCGAGATTTGGGAATAAAAAACCAGATTCACGTCGATTATCAATAGGAAAACCCAAATAAGGAGTATATAAAATAGGCGTCCCATGAAAATCCAACCAGGTATCATAGGCCTTACCACGCCCGGTATCACGATTCAAAATGATTTTTTTAGCAGAAAGTTTCCAAGTTGGATTGATCGGCGCACAAGTTGAATAAGTACTATTGTCTAAGATAATTAATCCAGGAGAGGTTTGTTCTACATAACCTGCTGAGCCCCATGCATTAATAGGCATACCCTCGTTAGTACCCATTAATATAGTGGTGTTTCTTAATAAAATCCGATAAATAATATCAGTTAGATAACCACTTTGATTGCCTAAGTTTAAATGGGCTTTTTTAGCTCTGATTAAAAGATTAGGTTCTTGCAGTTTGATTTCACCCAGTAAATCCATATTAGTGATCTTCCCTGTTTTGGGGTCACGATAAAAATAGACTTGATCGGCATTTAATAAACGACCGGGTTGCTTAATAATGACATTACCACTTAAAGTCGAGGTCCCTTCGAATGAAAAATGGGATTGTGCGGCATCAATGTGTGTAAAGGCTTGATTAACCTTACTCAACGAGGTTTTCGCATAAGCTTGTAAGGGATCTAAATAGTGTCCTTTGCAAATGTCTAGTTTATTGGGTATCCAACCGAGTTGTTCTGCCATAGACGACTCTGCCGTCAAACTAGGGGCAGCAAAAAATAAAAAAGCAAAATAGATTACCCATTGACTGGCTACAAAAGCTTTTTTTCTTTTTTTGTTATTCATTAAATTTCTTAGTTCCCTTGGTCTAACTTTAACCAAGATTTTTAAGGGAGAAAATTGCTGGATACACAATTATTTCCTTTAAAGCTTATATGGAGAATACGTCCATCAGAGGTTGTTTCAAACGAGGTCCGACAAGAGCGGATAATCGTTTGATGTGAATTCCAAGGTTCCTCATAATTTGAGAAAAGATTATCATTGCTAGTACGAAAAGGAGTGCGTTTAGGGTCAGGGATCGAATACATGGTTTTTCGAGTATACTGATAGATTTTATGCCCATTTGGTAATTGGATTCCCGAGTCAGGTTCGCCCCATTTGGCCATTAGGGTTTGAATGTTTTTTCCTTGCCATTTATCGATTTGTTTTTGATAGTTTGTAGTACTAGCACAAGCCGTTAATAAAAAGAATAGGCAAGAGGTTAATAAGAGACGCATATTTTTTTCCTTATCTATTTAATTCTGATCGTAATTCGCTTAAAGTCTGGGAATAATTTCCGGTATTAAAAATACCAGAGCCTAAGATGAAGGTATCTGCGCCAGCTTTGGCTATTTCAGC